>PLST01000334.1:889-5997 GCA_003164255.1 Acidobacteriaceae bacterium
GCCAAATGCCGGTCCCAAAGCTGACCAAGAACACCGCGCAATGAACGAAGACGGGACTTGAAGACGGCGTATGCCAGCAGACCTGCGGGAATGATGGCCAGCTCGGCAAGCCAGTGCGAGGCCGCGTTGAATGTAAAGCGAATGACGATGAACAGAATCATGTAGCTGTACGCGCCGGAGATAAATGCATAAAGGATGAAGAAGGGCGCGCGGCGACGCGGAACAACGGGAACTTCAAGCGGCAGGCCGAGAATCTTGTTTTGGAACCAACCGCTGAGGAAGCCCGTAGACCGCTCCTTCAGATCGGGAATGCCGATGGCTTCGGTGAGAAAGTAGTAGCCGTCGAGCTTGATCAGCGGATTGAGATTGATGAGGATCACGGCAATTCCAGTGATGAGGATGATCTGGTAAGCGAAGTCGTGAAGCCACTCGCCAGGCTGCGTGTTCAGCCACACGATCATCCCGATGCCGCAGACCACCATCTCGCTCCAGATGCCGGCAATGATGGTGGCCAGCCGCTGCAACTTGGTGGCAGAGATCCACATCTCGGTAACATCGACATAAAACGCGGGCATCATGTAGAGGAAGAGCAGGCCCATCGAGTGCACCTCACCGCCAAAGTGCTTGCAGGTAAGCCCGTGCGAGGACTCATGGATGAAGCCGAGTACGAGAAAGAGCAGCCAGAACTGCGCCAGATCCAGAAAGCTCTTGTGGGTAAAGTTGTAATAGAGCTTCACGTCGGGCTCGATCGAACTCCAGCGGGAGATGAAGACCGTTGCCTCAAAGAGGAAGAGCGTCACCACGGCCATCACGCACCAGGGACTGTAAATATATTTGCCTGCCACACGGTCGAGCCAGGTGAGATAACGATCGGGATCCCAACCCGAAAAGCGCATGTGGCTGAAGTTGAGTTTGGATGTGCGCTTGGTGCGGCGGCTACGCTCGGCGATCAGCTTCTCGTTGAGGGCGAGGTTCTTCTCCTGAGCACTCTTGTACCAGAAACCTGATTCCTCCATGTTTTCGGCAAAGATGCGCACATCGCCCGGGTCGAGGAACGCGCCGGTCTGCTCTGCGAATTCTGAAGCGATTTCATCATACGTGCGGTTGCCGTCAAAGAGCAGGGCGAGCTGCCACTGCATGGGCGAGATGCGGGAGAAATTGCCATTGGCGCGCTGAACGATGGCAATGACAGGTTCGCCGTCGAGCACATCTTCGCGCACGGCCAGATCCGGATCAAGACGCGGAGCCCGGTTGCGCGCCCGGCGCGGCTGCGGCATTTCAGGAAGTGCGGCGTCAAGAGCTTCACTAAGGTTCATGGCGCGAGACGGACCTGCATGGACATTCCCGGCTTGAGCAGCGGCGATGGACGATCGACTGCGCCAATCACCTGGATGCTTGCGCTGGCGGGGTCAACCACCGGGCTGACGCGAAAGATGCGGCCAGCCTGATGAAGACCGGGGTAAATCGAAGTGGTGAGGTCAAGCGGCTTTCCCACGGTGAAGCCGGCCATCACGGATTCAGGGACGGTGAAGAGCACACGCAGAGGAGCTTCAGCCGTGATCCAGAACAGTACGTCGCTCGGTTTCACCTGCTGCGCCAGGCGCGCGGAACTACGGCCGACGACCCCGCTGAACGGAGCAACAATGCGCGACTGCTCAAGCTGCAGGTTGGCCGTGGCCAGGTCCGCCTCAGAGGCCGTTTCCTCGTTGCGATAGCGGTCGACCTCCGCAACCGTCTCATCCACTCTGTACTTCGCGTGTTCCCAGGTTTCCTGGCTGATGATTTTGTTCTGGAGCATTTGTTCGGCGCGGCGCAGATCGGCCCTCGCCGTCTGCTCTTCTGACTCCCACTCGGTTTCCTGCGCCTTTGCTGAAGCGATGCGGGCCTTCTGGGCATCGCACGCCGAGCGCAGTACGCGGTCATCCAGGGAAGCAAGTAGCTGGCCTTTCTGAACGTGGTCGCCGATCTGCACCGCGACGCTCANNTAGCGGAGGACGATTCAACGGGCGCAGCCGATGCCGAGACCCCGGCGACGTCGGGATGAGAGTTGCAGCCGGTAATTGCGAGCAGCAGCACAGCACCAGCCAACGGGCCGGCAGTGATCGAGAGACTACCACAGAAAAAGCGAGGAAGCATGCGGGTCACCAGCCAATCCAGTTCCAAAGAGTCTGCCACAGCCAGAGAGCGGGCCGGCGCAGCAGCACATAACCAGCCGGCCGCCAGCCGATAAAGATCTTGGCCTTCCCGCTCATTCCGTCGCGCAGGATTGCATCGGTGTTGGCTACGGGAACTTCGGCGGTAAACGTGCGATCGCCTTTGCCTTCATCCACCTGGGCTTCAGGGCTCACCACCGCGACAGAGTCGTGCCATGTTTTCTGCGGGAAACTGTCAAGCTTGATGGCCGCATGTTGTCCCGGTGTGAGCAATGAGGCATCGGCCTCAGCCACAGCGATTCTCACAACCGCAGTTTTCAGATCGAGCACCTGGGCGAAGGTGTCGCCTGCGAGAAGATGTTTTCCTGCCACATTCTCAAGGTTGGGCGTAACCACAACGCCGTCGATGGGCGAACGCAACTGAGCGCTTTCCAGGCGCGAGCTGATGCGGGCAACCTCGGAACGGAGATACTCGGTTTGAGCGCGGTCTGCGCCAGACTGCGCGGACCCATGCGCCAGGTCGTCCTCCATGGTGAGCATCGCTGCCTGGTATTTGGCATCGGCCGCTGCAAGGTCAGTGCGCCACTGCCAGTCGTTCAAGGCTGCCAGCACATCTCCGGCGGCGACGCGCTGGCCCTCGTGAACATAGACTGCCTGCACATTTCCATCGACCGGTGCGGCAACGGTAACCAGGTGCTGTGGAGCGATGAGCGCGTCGCCCGAGACGCGCATGGGCATGGGACAGAATATGAGGAAAAGCAAAATCACGGCTGCCACAATCGCAGTTGTAAGACGGCGCTTGCCGCTGGTGCGCAGCAGCCTTGCTTTCTTTTGCATCAGCGGTTCAATCAGGCTGATGAGCGGAACCTCGCGATAGAGCAGCGCATTGCGAATGGCGACGGTGGCCTGCCCGGCGAGAATCTTGATCATCTCAATGTGCGGCAGACTCAGAAAGTCGGGAACGCTGCTTTCGTACAGCAGCAGCCCGACGCGTCCCTGGTCGTCGGCCAGGGGCAACGAAAACAGGCTGCGATAACCTGTCTCCTCAAAATGGCGCGCGACGGCAGCGGGCAACTCCGGTTGCGACTCCGCGTCCGCTTCATCGTACCTGCTCAGGTGCAGCGGATCGTTTTCGGTCGAGAGCCAGCGCAGCAACTCATGAATGCGCTCTACCTGGCGGTCGCCCATCGGAAGGCTCGACATTCCGGAGACAGCCTTCAACTGCAGGCGTCCGCGATGATCGAGCGCAATGGCGCAGAGTTCATAGGGGAGCACGTTCTGTGGACTGTTGACGATGATCTGCAGCAGACGGTCGAGGCGCAGCGTGGAAGTGATCTCGGAGCTGACGTGAACGAGCGCTTCAAGAATGGCCAGCTTGCGCTCGGAGAGCATGAGGCTCGCGTTCTTGAGCGCGCTGCTGACGGTTTCAGCCATCGAGGTGAGGAAGAAGAGGTCATCGTCGTCGAAGGGCCTGTCTTCGCGGTTGACGGCTTCAAGGACCCCGACTTCGGCCTCATCCTGGATGAGCGGGACAAGCAGCGCGTTGCTGATGGGCGGGATGCCGCTTTCTTCTGAGGCGGCCACATTGCGCTTGCGTAATCGCTCATCGTCGGGATCGTCAATCAGCAGCGGCTCGCCTTCTTCTGCCATATCCGCAACATAACCCTCGCCGGGAGCCTGGGTCATGCCGAGTTCGACGGTGGGATCTTCTCCGCAACTGGAAACCAGCCGCAAAGCGCTGCCTTCAAATAGCCAGAGATGGACAGCCTGGCAGGGCAGCATCGCCGCTGCCTTGGTCGGGATGGCCAAAGTGACCGCGTCCATCTCCAGGGTCGCGTTGAGCGACTTTTCGAGATCGTAGAGTTGCGTCATCCGATGAACGGAGTCGAGCAAGGTCTGGCGTTTCTGCTCAGATTGCTCGGCCCCCAGGATGGCCGGAGGCGCCATCTTCAGGATCGGAGCAAGTTCTTCGAGTTGTGCGGAATCGATGGGCTCAACGAAGGATAGGATTTCGAGAGCGCCGGTCAGCTGGTCTTCATAGAGAAGGGGAATATAGGCAATTGACGCGATGGAGCGTGCAACGTGGAGATGCGCAAAATCTTCGCGGACCACCTCCGGACCGGAATAGATGACAATCTCGGTTGGTTCAGTGAGCAGTGGAGCGATCAGCCGGTTTCCGGCTCCAAGCTCAGTCTGCTCAGCGGATACTTCACCCGCAAGCCCGATGACCGTCCATGAGGCCTCATCCTCGGCAACGGTGAGCCAGAGGACTGCGCAGGCGGTGTCAGGCACCAGTTCGACGACGGCCGAGGCGATCAGCGATGCGCGTGCGGATACGTCAGGAGCCGCTAGAAGCAGCGCTCCGACCTGAAAGCCGGTTTCGTTTATCGGGGAATTCATTGGGGACCCAGCCGTTGTACGAAAACACTTCTTGACAATGAAACCGGGGGTATTGATTCTGAAGTAGTTGGAGATTAACAACTCAAATTCTCGAAGTAAAGAAAAATCTTGAAACTCGATTGGGGAGCAAAGTGGACCTGGACGTAAGGGAGAGCGGCGCCATCTGCACCATCAAACTGAAGGGGCGACTCGTGAGCGGGGAGCCTGTGGCGGAATTCGAGAGTGCGTATCGGTCGGCCCTTGATCGAGGGCACATCTTCCTGGTGCTCGATCTTGAAGACCTTCCGTACATTGATTCCTCGGGCATGGGCTCAATCGTGAACTCGTTGAGAACCTCCACGAAGCTGGGCGGCAGCGCCAAGCTGGTAAAGCCAAGCTCCTTTGTTGAGAAGACCTTCCGGATGTGCGGACTGCTGGAGGTGTTCAGCGTATACCAGACGGAGGCGGATGCAGTCGCCGCCTGCGGTGGTTAATCGGCGTCCCCGGCGACAGGTCTTCGTCGCGGGGGGGATTGATCGGGGTCCCCAGCGACAGGTCTTCGTCGCTGGGGTGATT
>PLST01000211.1 GCA_003164255.1 Acidobacteriaceae bacterium
GTCGAAACCGTGACGCCCCCATTTGTGACCTGCTCATTGGATGCAGGAGCAGGCAGCATAGGTGCGAGCCGGAACAACTGACTCGTGCTGCAACCTCTATTCTACGCTTTTTGCCGTTTCACGGGATTACGCGGAGGTGTTAGTGTGGCGAGGTACCTATCCCCAATGGGATGAAAGAGGAGATCGAAGATGGTGGAGCAAGTGGTTCGGCTGACAGTGAGTTTTTCAGTAACCGACGCGCAGATGAGCGCATTCAAGAGCATTGCCTCAGAGATGACCGAAGGCACCGGGCCGGAGCCCGGCACAACGGGCTACGAGTGGTTTGTCAGTGCAGATGGCATGCAGTTCCGGTTGGTGGAGACGTATGTGGATGCCGCCGCTGTCGAGGCGCACTTTATGGGCTCGGTGGTGCAGCAGATGGTGCCGAAACTCGCGGCGGTCTGCGCGGTCGATGGCTTCGAATTCTATGGTGACCCGGGGCCCAAGGTTTCTGCGATGGCTGCGGGCTTTGGTGCGCAGTTCTATAAGTATTGGATGGGAATCGGCCGCTGACACCAATGCCCGGCGGATCAATGCCGGGCATTGGAGAAGCCTCCCATTTAATCTACTGCTTGTCGAGGTCGATCTTCTCGTAGTCAAGCCTGGCAATGCCGGCCCTGATCTGGGCGGGAGTCTTCCCGAGGCGGGTTTGCTGGTAGGCGTAGAAACCTTCCTTGGCGCAGGTGGAACATTCGGTACCGTGGAGGCCCTCAAAGCAGCTGCGCAGGCTGGTGTGGCCGAGTGCACGGTCGCAGCGGCAGTTGCATGGCAACTGGTAGACCACGTTCCCGACCTTTGCCACTTGCTGGTACACGTGGACCTGCCAGGGGTACTGGAAGTTTTCGCCAGTGAGCTTCGATCCCGACAGGATTGGAGGCAGGGCGCTGACTTTGAGGGGGGCGGAGGGATGATAGGCGGGGACATCCTGTGCCGGATTGGACCACTGAGCGTAGCTTGCTGCCGTGAGGGTGAAGGCTGCTAATCCCAGTACAGTTCGACTCTTGAGGCGGAATCTCATGAAACCTCTCTGCGAGTCATTTTATCCGGAGACGGGAGAAAGAGAAAAATCAAGCTCGAGCACCGCTGAAAAGCGGTCTTGGATGCAGTTTGCCGTCGGCAAAAAAAAGACGGCTCGAACGGTCTAGCTGTTCGAGCCGGGAGGCCAGTGACGCAAACTACTTCCTACTGGGGGAGACGGTGAAGACCGGCTCTACCAGCGGAATAAATACAGCATAGCATAGATTGAGAAGAATGCAAATACAAAAATCTAAATTTTTAAGAACGGCAGAGAAAGCTATCGTTTTGCGGGATGGAGCATCTATAACGGAGGCAAAACCTGTGGCCAAGCAGGAGGCCAGGGGATGGCCGGGGAGCGAGAGAGACGATGGCAAAGCCCTCAGATTCAGATGGTTATTCGTCGAAGACGATTACAGTTGATCAAGCCCCAAGGTGGCTCAAGGTGGGAATTGTGGCTGCAGCGTCAGCCCTGGCCGGAGGGCTTGCCGCAGCGTGGTGGTACCGAAAAACCCTGCGCCCAACCCAGGAAACTGACCTGGATCCACATTTTAGTAGCGATTCGGACGATGCTTCCCATGATGCTCGATGAGGAAAACTCGGCTTTACTCATAGGCTAGGCCGCACTGTCGGCACGGGCTGCCAGATCAAAATCCTTGCCGGTGAGGCCACCGGCGTCATGGGTGACAAGCGCAAGCCGGACCCGGTTGTAGCGGATATCGATGTCAGGATGGTGGGCAGCCCCTTCGGCCAGCTCGCCCACGCGATTTACAAAGCCCAGGGCGGCACGAAAGTCCTTGAATTGAAAGGTTCTGACCAATTCGCCGTTGACGATTTCCCATTCGGGCACTGAGGCGAGGCAAGCGTTGGCCTGGTCGGGAGACAGTGCGGGCATAGGGAAGCTCCTGATTTCTGGTCCAGCTATAGGATGCAGATTCTGAGCTTCGGAATCAGTTCTTGAATTCCTGCGGGCTGGGCGGCTGGGAAAGCTCAAATGTGGAGAAACGCCTGTTTTGACCGCTGATTTCAGAACGAAGCTCCTGCCAGAGCTCATTTGGAATCTTGAGGAACGCCTCAACGACGGCCGGGTCGAACTGAGTACCAGAGCAGCGCAGGACTTCCTCACGGGCTGCGTCGAAGCTGCGGGCTTTGCGATAAGGCCGGTCGCTGGTAATGGCATCAAGGGTGTCGGCGACCGCGAAGATGCGGGCTCCAACGGGAATATCACGCCCGGCGAGACCGCTGGGATAGCCGCTACCGTCGAAATGTTCCTGGTGGCAGAAGACGATTTCAGCCGCGCCGGACAGGAATGGAATTTTGCGCAGCATGTGGTAACCGCGCGTGCAATGCTCGCGCATGACATCCTGCTCTTCCGGTGTCAACTTGCCAGGTTTGCGGAGAATCTCGTCAGGGATGGCCATTTTACCGATGTCGTGCAGAAAAGCTCCGCGGGCAATGATCTTGATCTCAGCAGGCGAAAGGCCCATGGCCCGGGCAAGGGCGATGGTGTAAGCGGTTACGCGTTTGGAGTGGCCTTCGGTTTCAGAGTCCTTGAGATCAAGAGCGTCCCCCAGAGCTTCAAGGGTGACGTCGTAGGAGTGTTCCAGATCCTCCATGGCGTGGCGCAGCATCTCGGTCCTGGCGCGGACCATTTGCTCGAGGCTCTGCTGGTAGTTGTGGCTCTCTTCAAGAACCTGGCGGTGCCTGAGCGCTCGCTCGACAGTGCCGATGAGATGGTCACGCTCAAAAGGCTTGAGCAGGTAGTCGTAGGCTCCGCGGCGCATGGAGTCAATGGCGACGCTGATGTCGTGGATGGCGGTGACCATGACCACGGGAAGGTTGGGCTGCTGCGCGTGCAGCTTCTCAAGCAGAGCAATGCCGTTGAGATCCTGCATGACAATGTCAGTGAGCACCAGATCGTAGGTGTTCGCCTCGAGCGCTTCAAGGGCTTCACGGACGCTTGAGGCCAGTTGGACCTCGTATCCCTTGCGCTCCAGCGTAGAACCGATCATGGCGCGGACGTGCGTTTCATCGTCAACGACCAGAACCCGCGCCGGTCTGCCCGCTTCGAAAATCGCCCGGGCTTCTCCTTCAGCGAGCAACTCGTTGGAGGGGTTCGGTGTTCCTCGTCCTGCCAGATCCAATGCCAAGAAATCTCCTCCCAGGCTCGTCTGCTGTGCTCCGGGGGCAAATGCCATATTCATAGCGTTTACCTGAGCCGCCTGAAGGCGACCGGGTTCTCTATCTAGTAAACAAGCATTCCAGTCCTCTGACCATCACTAAAAAGCGTTATAAGGCGATTTAGAATCCCTACAATAACCACCGGAAAGTGGCAGACAACATTCCACGGAGCATTCGAGAGAACTTCTGCCGCGCCCTTGAAGCATGCGAAGGACTCGCAGGTGCAGGGACGGGTGCGGCGGAGGTGGCACACTTGTTAAGATGCCGGAGATCGAATTGAGTGAGCCTGGAGATCTGCGGGGTGAACCTCTGCGGGCTCTGGAATGAGCTGGAAGAGGCGATCGGTTCAGGGCTAGAAACATGTGGTAAATCCGATGGTCTAATATGGTTTGATACATATTCGGAGTCGTGCGGTAAGCTCCTGAGGCTCGTACCACTTTTGGGTCAGTTCGCGCTAAACCTTCTTCTCGCGGCTGGCTCTCTTGGCCTCGACCCAACCTTCGATGTTGGTTTGCCGGCTCCTGCCGACGGCGAGAGCGCCGGCGGGCACGTCTTTGGTAATGCAAGAGCCTGCGCCGACGTACGCTCCGTTGCCGATGTTGACGGGAGCGACAAGGGTTGAATCACTGCCCACAAATGAAGCCTTGCCGATGTGGGTTCGGTGTTTGTGCACCCCGTCGTAGTTGCAGGTGATGACGCCAGCGCCGATGTTGGTACCTTCGCCCACTTCGGCATCGCCGAGGTAGGTCAGGTGGCTGGCCTTGGCACCCTTGCCCACTTTGGCCTTCTTGGTTTCAACGAAGTTGCCAATGTGGGCATCTTCACCGATTTCGCTTTCTGGGCGAAGATGCGCGAAGGGGCCGATCTTTGCGCCGTCGCCGACCGAACTCTCAGAGAGGACGCAGTTCTGCCGCACGAGCACATTGCTGCCCAGCGTGCAGTTCTCGATGACGGTGTAGGACCGGATGAGACATTTGGAGCCGATGCTGGTTTTGCCCAGCAACTGGACGAATGGCTCTATGACCGTATCGGGAGCAACTTGAACCTCGGCATCGATCACGCAGGTATCGGGCCGGTAGATGGTTACACCCGAGGCCATCAGCCGTGCTGCCGTCGCCGCGTGCAGCTCAGCATCTTCCGCCACCAACTCCGCAATTGTCTTCACGTTCGGCATTCTCCAAATTCTGTATTTCCGGCCTTCAGCCAGATAGGCGCGGGCTTACTTTCCAGCTCCTCCGGCTGCGCCCTGGGCGCCACCGGGCTGCGGGATCGTGATGTTGATGTTCTGGACGGGCCCGAGCTTCAGCTGATCGAGGCCAGGCTTGATTTCTGGGCCGTTGCCGACAACCAGGACCGCCAGCTTGTCAGGGTGGATGTATTTCTTTGCTGCCGCAGAGAGGTCAGCCAGCGTAACCTTTTCGATGCCGGCCTTATAGGTTTCGAGATAATCGGCAGGATAACCATAAAACTCCAGACGCTCGCGCTCATCGAGAATCTTGTCCTTGGTGTCGTAGCGGAACAGGAAGGAGTTGAGGATGTTGTCCTTGGCGCGCTTCAACTCATCCTCAGTGAAGGGCTTTGTATTGAGGCCAGCGATTTCAGCCAGTGCAGCTTTAGTTGCGTCGACGGTGGAAGGGCTTTTGGTGAGAACCTCAGCCTTGAAGGCGCCGGGGTGGTCATAGGAGGCTCCGATGCCTCCACCGACCGCGTAGGCCAACCCCAACTCGGTGCGAACCTTCTGGAAGAGACGGCTGCCAAAGCCGCCACCGAGAATCTCGTTCATGACGGAGATGGTGGGCACATCGGGATTATGGCGGTCTGTTCCCAAACCTACAATCTCGACATTCGACTGGTTTACGTCTTCCTTGTCGATGAAGTAGACGCCGGGCTTTGGCCCGGGAAAGGCATCGTTGCGCGGCGGAAGGGCTTGAGCCTGCGGCAAGCTTTCAAAAGCGGCGCGCACTTTGGCTTCCATGGCTACGGGATCGAAGTCTCCGCTAATGCCGACTATGAGTTTGCCTTTGAGGGTTTTGTCGTGCCAGGCATGGAGATCGGCGAGGGTGACGGCGCCGATGGTGGCCAACTCCGGCTGACGCGTGTAGGGACCGTTGGCTCCGTACACGAGCTTTTCTGCCTCGCGGCCGGCGATGCCGCCTTCATCGTCGTTGCGGCGCACGATTCCCGTGGCCAACTGCTGCTGGGCGAGTTGGAGCTTCTCCGCGCTGAATTTGGGATGGAAAAGCAGATCCATTGCCAGGTCAAAAACCTGGTCGGAGTCAGCTTTGAGCGAGTCCCATGAGACGGCTGTGGAGTCCACGTCGCCCGCAGTTTCGATGTGAGCGGCGCGCATTTCGAGGAAGTCGTCCATTGCGTCGCCGTCCATTTTTGCTGTGCCGCTGGTCCGCCACGCCTCACCGTATAGATCGGTTATGCCGGTCTTGGAGGCGTCTGTTTCTTCGCGCGAACCCCCGGGAAGGAGCACCGAGCCGGAGACGAAGGGCAGCTCATGATCTTCCTGCAGGAAGACGACGATTCCGTTCTTGAGAACGATGCGCTTTGGCTGTTGCGGATTGAAATCGTGGAGCTTGGGGACGGGGATCTGTTCCCAAGGCTTGCTCTGCTGCGCAGGTATGAACGCCGGTGCAGCGAGAGCTGCGACCATTGCGGCGGTTCGAAAAACTCCAAAAGCACTTCTAAAGGCCAAAGTCATCATTCCGCGCCTCCATTGCTCTTTGCAGTTGCCGCGGGAGCTTCAGTGTCGATTTCCGCGCTGGTCCGGTTGGAGGCGATAAAGATCTGATTCGCCACGCGGCGAATGTCGTCCTTTGTCACCTTGTCCACTTTGTCGAGCTGGAGGAAGAGCTCGCGCCAGTCACCGTAGCGCGTCTGGTATTCGGCCAGAGCAG
>PLST01000420.1 GCA_003164255.1 Acidobacteriaceae bacterium
ACCTTCCAGTACGCCGGCGTTCCAGTCGGCGGCAGCTTGCTGCAAATCGCGCAATGACAATCCGGCAGATTGCCGATCGGCGGCCATCCGTTCATATAGAAACAGTCCACGTCGTACAGCGAATTGATCTCCCGGATAATCGCCGTCATGTAGTCGTCCATGTAGCTTGAGAACATGCAGGTCTTGAACAGCCGCGGCTCCTCGGTGCTCAACTGCACTGAGCCGTCCCTGCTGCGCATCGCCCACTCCGGATGCGTTCCGAGCGCTTCTTCCCAGTTCAGGTCAGGACTCATGCGCGCGACTACGCGCATGCCGCGCTTCTTCGCCGCCGCCGCGCACTCGCCAAAAAAGTCACGATCCTTCAGGAATTTGCCATGCTTGTGGAACGGCACCTTCGATGGATAAAACGCCAGGATCCCCGTCACGCTGACGAAGACAGCATCAACTCCGCACGAGTGCCAGTAGTCGGCCCACTCTTCGACATTCATCACGGCAGGGTCGTGCTCGGTCATGTTGCTCTGGCCCACGCGCCTTACACGCTGCGGCCATGGCAGCTTCGACTCGTCCACCGGCTTCAAACGCTCCGGCAGAGACCTCAATTTCGCGGCAGGCCTACCTGGCTTCGCCGCTTCTTCCGCGGCAAATGTTGGTTTCGCATCAACTGTCGCGTCGAGCGCGCCCAGCGCGGCCGTCATCGGCAGCGCAGCAGCAGTGGTCTTAAGAAAGGTGCGGCGATTCAGCATTGTTTCTCCCCTGGGTTTTCGGTGCGATCAAAGTCTAGTCGCCCGCGCCGCAATCAGGCCAATCGCTTCCCCATCAAGAACGCTGCCGAATTCAGGAAGGCCTCCAGCGGTATTGCGACTGAAGGCCTGCAGGGATCAAAAGCAAAAACTCAGATGACTGAGGGTCGCGAGCCGCCGCCCTTTCTACCCATCGTCGCCAGCATCAGCACCCATTGCGCCACCAGCAGCAACGAGATCACCATCACAAATCCCTCAAAGTGAACTGCGCGTGCGTTTTGCAAAAACGCCGTTGCCCCAAGCACGATCAGCGCCCCAGCGCCCAGCCACAGCCAGCGCTCGACGACCACGCCTGCATGCAGCATTTTCGCGAGAATTGTGGCTGCGCAAATCGCCGCAATCCCCACTGCCTCCGCAATTCGCCCCGCGTAACCCGGATGCCGCAGAATTGTCTCCATCACCGCCAGCCAGGGGGCGCAGGCCAGCACCACCGTCGACAGCGTCATCAAAACCTTGCTCATGCCCCGGCCCTCCTTCGCAAACCACGGAATGAAACCTGCCACCTGCCGCACGTACCACCACTGCGCCCGCAGCCTTCCCCGTTTCGGTTCAATCCCCTCCACAAACTCTTCGCGCAAATCGCCGGCAATCGTCTCCCGCGTGGTCTCGGGCAGCAGCCGCTCCAGCAGCGCCTCAGACCAGCGCCAGGGACCTGAGTTTTGTGCGCTCATCATCCCTCCTGCGCCGGCAGTTGCACGTTGTTCCACATTGCCGTCAGCGCCCGCCGCGTATCGCCCAGCGCGCGTTCGCCCTCGGCATCCAGCAGGTAGTAACGCCGCGCCCGGCCTCCGCGCACGGTGGTTCCCGCCTCCAGCCGTGACCGCACCAGGCCCCGCGCCTCCAGCCGTTCCAGCGTTGCATATACTGCTCCCGCCGCCACATCGCGCGCCAGTTTCTCCTGCACGCGATTCAGCACCGCACGGCCATAGGCTTCCGAGCCCAGCCCAAGGATCGCCAGCAACACCGACTGCTCAAATGTCCCCAGCAACTCAGCCATGTCTACATTGTAGATATCATCGGTGACACATTGTCAACGGAAAGTTCTGCCACTGAACTACGGCCACCCGCCCAACCCCTCTTCCGAGCGGAAATCCTATTTCGTATCCGGCTTCGCTGCGTCAGGCTTCGCTGCGTCCGCGGCATCCGGCTTGGTTGGTTCCACGGGGGGCTTTGACACGTGCAGCTTGGTCATTTCCTTCGCGCCCAACAGCGGATCCACGGCCGTCACCTTGATACCGGTAGCCATGGTTCCGGACGTCCATTTGAAGTAGTACGTCGTTCCTGCCTCCGCTTCAAACCGCGCGCGCTCGTTCTCTTTTCTCGTTGCGAGGTTGACTGCAGAGCCGGCCGCAGTAAAGACGTCGACGGTGTACATCTTGGGCAATCCGCTGATCACCACGGTCCCCGGCGCAACCTCAGTGAATGCGTATTCGCCATTGAGCAGTTTGGCCAGGTGAACGCCGTTCACATAAAGCTCGTCGTGCGAGGCCGAGCCGGTAAACCGCCCCACGCGGTAGATGCATACCATCGCTTTGCCGGGCGAGGGCGCCGGCAGAACGGCCGGAGTTTTGGAATCCTGTGAAGCGACACGCCCCGTCATCAGAAGCGCCATCGACAACAAGCCAAAAATTGCGATAGAAAAAAATTGGGTCATTTGCTTCAACATCGCGCACCTTCTTTCTGAGTTCGCAACCTCATCTCAGAAGCAGGGCCCGGTGCGGTTCGGTGACCACCGGAAGAGTGAAATACGCACCACGGCCGCAACCTGAAAGCCCATCCCAAAAATCGGGGAATCGCAGGGCCCAGCCAGTGAACGTGAGGATTCTGCAAGCATCTTACTCCTGTTTTCGCGGGCACCCACTTTTCTGGCCACCCCTTCTTGCAGGCACCCGTTCCCCACCCGCCTACAATATCCGCACCCCCTCTTTCGTCTTCACCTACAGATGAACGAAGCGGCGAGACTCGATGAGATGGTGTTTGAACAGGACCAGCGGATCTCCGAAGTGGTCACGAGGGAGCAGGCGCGGCTGCGCAACTTCATCCGCCGCCGCGTACCTGACCCACGCGACGCCGAAGAGATTCTCCAGGAGGTCTTCTACGAACTGGTTGAAGCTAACCGCCTGCTCATGCCCATCGAGCATGTCACTGGATGGCTGTTTCGCGTCGCGCGCAATCGCATCACCGACCTCTTCCGCAAAAAGAAGCCGGAAAGCTTCAGCGGCATGGCAGTGGAAGACGAGGACGGCGACCTGCTGCGGCTTGAAGATATTCTGCCTTCCCCCGACGACGGACCGGACGGCCTCTACCTGCGCTCCATGCTGCTCGATGAGCTGGAGCTGGCGATCAACGAGCTGCCCCCGGACCAGCGCGAGGTCTTTGTCGCGCATGAAATTGACGGGATCAGCTTCAAGCAAATGGCCGCCGAAACCGGCGTCAATGTCAACACGCTTCTTGCGCGCAAACGCTATGCGGTCCGCCGCCTGCGCGAGCGCCTGCAGAGCATTCACGAGGAGTTCAGTAATTCTTGAAGGAGTCGCTATGAGTATGAGAAAGAAATGGTATTGGATGGCACCCGTCGGCATCGCCGCGGTCGTGTTGTTCACGTTTATCGGCGGAGAAGTGGTCAAGTACCTGTGGAACTGGCTGCTGCCTCCGCTCTTCGGATGGCATGCGCTCAGCTTCTGGCAGGCGCTCGGCATCTTGGTGCTCTCCCGCATTCTCTTCGGCCGGCTTGGCGGCCACGGTGGTTCCGGAGCCCGCTGGCGCCGTCGCTGGGAAGAGAAGTACGAGCACCTCACCCCGGAAGAGCGCGAGCGCTTTCGTCAAGGCATGCGCGGCCGCTGCGGCTGGCCTCCACGTGACGCGGCAGAACCCGCATCCAGCCAAGCCCCCGGCCAATAATTCCTGGCTGCTCCGGGCCCTGCTTTTGGGGCCCGGAGCAAGAGGCATAAAGCCTGCGAGGACAGACGGCTATGAAGGTGTAGCGCGGTGCATGCCAGGATAAAACGAGTGTGGACCGCAGCTTTCAAAAGGCACGCCTTAGAGCCTCTTACAAACTTTCCCGCATAAGAGCTAAAGGATATCCGCTACTGCGAGCTTTGCGC
This sequence comes from Acidobacteriaceae bacterium, assembly GCA_003164255.1. Classification (GTDB taxonomy): domain Bacteria; phylum Acidobacteriota; class Terriglobia; order Terriglobales; family Acidobacteriaceae; genus Telmatobacter. Next base: position 3,905 of record PLST01000420.1, read on the forward strand.
CGCAATCAGTTGCTGGAAGGCCGGCAGCGGGCGAAGGCTCGCAAAGCTGCTGTCCGCCGCAATCTTCTTGGGATTCGTAAACCCCTCATTCAACGCCAGCCGCAGGTTCTGGATCGCGCACTCCTGCATCCCCGCGCTCACGCAGCTGCGTGCCATGTAATAGTGCATCGCTCCCCGATCCTGCACCGAGCTCGGGTTGTCCACGCTCACGCCGGAGTGCGCATCAAACACCGTTGGGTCAATCGCCATCGCCTGCTGAAAACACATCGCCCCGCGGCCGAATTTGTGCTGCGAAAGATAGTTCGACCCTAGATTGCGCAGAATCACCGCAGCCTTCGGATCAATCCTCAGCGCCTTCCGGTAGTAGTGCTCGGCCGTGCCGTAATCCTTTTGCGAGTCGTACAGCGTGGCCATATTGTTCAGTACCTGTGGGTTCTTCGGATCCTTCTTCAGCGAGTTCGCGTAGCAGCGCGCAGCGTCCTTCTGGTTGAACATCATCTGGTACGCGATGCCCATCTTGTTCCACACTTCCGCTGAAGGATTCTGGATTTTTTGGTAGGCCGTAATCGCAGACTGGTAGGCTCTCCGCGCTGAGAGCGAGTCCCCGATTTCTTCATCGGTCGGCGGGGGAGTCTGTATGGTCAGGTTCGCGGGGCCCGGCGTGGAAGGCGCCTGTCCGGGTACCGGCCCTGCAGATTGTCCAACGGGGCTCGCCTGGGCCGGAGTGACGGCTGCTGGCGCGCTCTGGCTCTGGTCGGCCTGGGCGCAGCAGGGCGCAGCCATCAGGCCCATCAGCACCAGCCCCGGAATCCACAAATGTTGCTCAAATCCAGACATGTGCCCTCCCTGCCCCGGCACGCCATCCTGTCAAACCCCGGCAATCGTTATTACACCACCATAATGAAGACTCCGGCCACTCTCCCGCATCGAATGGTTTTGGCCAGGCGCAATTTTTTCGGCGCCAAAACGGCGCTGGACTGGGTTACACTCTGCGCTACACTCTTTTGACGTGGGGATCGACATCATGGCAACCACCGCCGGACCTGACCTGCAATCAACTTTGGCCGCGCGCTTTATCTCAGTTCGCCGCCGCTCTCTCGAGCTCTGCGCCGGCCTTACGCCCGAGGACATGATGGTCCAGTCCTCGCCTGACGCTTCGCCCGCCAAGTGGCACCTCGCCCACACAGCCTGGTTCTTTGAGTCCTTCGTCCTCGTCCCCTTCCTCCCCGGCTATCGGCTTTTCAACCGGGACTTCCCCTGGCTCTTCAATAGTTACTACGAAGGGTTTTCGGCGTTCCCTGAAAAGAAGCTGCGCGCCTCCTTCTCCCGTCCCGCTCTTGAAGAGATCCTCCGCTACCGCGACCACGTCGATCGCGACCTCGAACGCCTGCTTCAGTCCAACGCAGATGCTGAAGCTCTTCGCCGCATCGAACTCGGCGTCAATCATGAAGAGCAGCATCAGGAGTTGCTCCTCACTGACATCAAGCACGCGTTCTTCACCAATCCTCTCCGTCCCGTTTACAAGCAACCATCGCCGGCGTCCGAAATTGCAGCTTCGGTTGCCTCGCCCTTTTCGTTCCTCACTTTTCCAGGCGGCCTAAGGGACGTTGGCCACTCTGGCAATGGATTCTGTTTTGACAACGAGCTCAAGCGTCATCGCGTCTGGCTTGAGCCGTTCCAGTTCGCCGGTCGTCTCGTCACCTGTGCTGAGTTCGCGGCCTTCATGGCTGATGGCGGCTACACGAAACCCGAGCTCTGGCTCTCCGCCGGATGGAATGCCGTAAAAGAAAACAACTGGCGCGCCCCGCTCTACTGGACGAGCGACAATGGCGCCCCGAGCACGAGCGAGAACGGGGATTGGAGCGTCTTTACTCTTGGTGGCGAGTTGCCTCTCGAACAAATCGGCTCCTCACCCGTCAGCCACGTCAGCTACTTTGAGGCCGACGCCTATGCACGCTGGGCCGGCCATCGCCTGCCCACGGAGTTTGAATGGGAATCCGCAGCCGAAGGCCAACCAGTGGAAGGCAATCTGCTCGACAGCGGTTTGTTGACACCAGTCCAAAACGAGAACGGCACGAAGTGCTTCGGCGATTGCTGGGTCTGGACCTCGAGCGCCTATCTCGGCTATCCGGGCTTCCGCCCCCTTGAGGGCGCGCTCGGCGAGTATAACGGCAAGTTCATGAGCGGGCAGATGGTTTTGCGCGGCGGATCATGCGTTACGCCGGCCGCGCACATCCGCGCTACGTATAGGAATTTCTTCTCCGCTGAAACCCGATGGCAGTTTTCCGGAATTCGTCTCGCTTCATAAATGTTTCGCAAATTCGGCGGCCTTTTTGACAACGTTTCGAGGTGCAAAGCATCAAACTCAGCGCATGACCACTTTTGTCTTCCCCAGCATCGAATCACAAAGTGAGCCGCGGACCATTCCAACGCACCGGGTAAGTGACGTTTCGGTGAACGAGGAGATTGCCGCAGCCGTCCGCGACGGCCTTGCGTCCAGTCCTCGTCACCTTCCTCCGTGGCTTTTCTATGACGAGGCCGGCTCGCGTCTCTTTGACGAAATCACCTGCCGGCCCGAGTACTACCTCACGCGCACAGAGCGCGGCATCCTCACCACCCATGCTGACGCGATGATTGCGCAGGCCGCCGGCGATGACCGTCTCCGCATCATTGAACTCGGCGCAGGCTCGGCCGACAAGACGCGCCTGCTCCTCAAGGCCGCAGTTGCTCGCCAGGACTCCGTCGTCTACGAGCCGGTCGACGTTTCCCCTACCGCCCTCGATGCCGCCAGGCAGCGGATCGAGAGCGAAATCGCCGGTGTCACCGTCGCCCCGCGCGTGATGGACTACACGCACGGCGGCCGCCGCGCTCTAACTCTCGACGCCGCCCTCGAAGGCCAGCGCCGTCTTGTGCTTTACATCGGCTCCAGTATCGGCAACTTCGAGCCGGAGGCAGCCCGTCGCCTGCTGCGCCGCGTCCGCGCCAGCCTCAATCCAGGCGACGCTCTCCTGCTCGGCGTCGACCTCGTCAAGGAAGAAGCCACGCTCCTGGCCGCCTACGACGACTTCGCCGGCGTCACTGCCGACTTCAACCTCAACATCCTCGCCCGCCTCAACCGCGAACTCGCCGCCGAGTTCAACCTTGAGAGCTTTGAGCACCGCGCCGTTTGGAATGCAGCCGAGTCGCGCATCGAAATGCATCTTGCCAGCCGCATCGCGCAAACCATCCAGATCCGTGCGCTCAAACTCCAGGTCGACTTCGCCCAGGGCGAAACCATCCACACGGAGAACAGCTACAAGTACGCGCCAGGGCAGGCTGAAGCCATGCTTGACGAAGCCGGTTTCACGCCCGCCAAGACATGGACCGACGATCAGCGCTGGTTTAATGTCTCGCTAGGTATTGCGCACTAAAGCCTGGTCTTCTCGCAGAGCGCGTTTCCTTTAATCGAGCTATACATCTGTCAGCCGGCGGCCATGCCCAGGGTACGGTCGTCGGCTGGCTGAATTTACTTCGCCGCGCCAATCCTGAGCAGCAGCGTGTCGTGGCTCACGAGTTCCACCGGCATGTTGTTGGTCACTGTTATGTCCTTGCCGGTCCACAGGTCCTTGCCCTTCAGAGGTCCGTGGAGGCCCAGCCTGGCCAGGTCCAGGTGGAACGGATGATTGGCCGTGCGATCGGAGCCCGCGTTCAGCACCAGGATCGCTTTGGCGCCACCTGACAGCGACCGAGTCCACACTTCCACTTCGCCGTCTGCATAGGCGCGTGTCGCCTGCCTGCCCAGCTTGTCCTGGTCGATCGCGATCACGTCCTTGTTGGTCAGGATTGCCTTGACCTCCGGCTTCATATTCGGCAGGTCGTTGCCCGCCAGCAGCGGAGCCGCCAGCATTGCCCACATCGAAAAGTGACTGCGATTCTCCGCCAGCGTCAGCCTTCCGTTGCCCACCTCCAGCATGTCAGGATCGTTCCAGTGGCCCGGACCCGCATATTTGGCCAGTCCCGCCTGTTCCTCGGTGATCGCGTAAACGCTGTTCCAGTTCGCCGATATGTCGCCCGTTGTCCGCCACAGGTTGCCGCCCAGCGCTGGCGCCCACTCCCACGGCGAGTCCCATCCATATTGGCAAAGCGAGTACACAATCGGCCGTCCGCTTGCCGCCAGCGCNNCATCACGTCCGCGCGAAAGCTGCACAGGTCGTACTTTAAATAGTCGATGCCCCAGCTCGCATACAGATTCGCGTCCTGCACCTCGTGGTCGAGGGACCCGGCAAAGCGCGCGCAGGTCTTCGTTCCAGGACCCGAATAAATTCCCAGCTTCAGGCCCTTCGAGTGCACATAGTCTGCCAGAGCCTTCATGTCAGGAAACTTCGAGTTCGCATGCATCACGCCGTCCGCGTCACGGTCGCCTTGCCACGTGTCGTCAATGTTCACGTAGTTGTAGCCGGCGTCCTTCATCCCCGTCGCTACCAACTCGTCGGCGGCGTTGCGAATGTCCTTGTCGGTGACTCTGCCATTGAAGAAGTTCCAGCTGTTCCACCCCATTGGAGGGGTCGCTGCCAGAATCGGCTTTGCCGCCGCCTTCGTCGCGTGAGCGGGCGCCGGGGTTGCGTTCGGCTTGGTTGCTGCCGCCGGCGTCTGCGCCGTCGCAGTAAACGTTGTCAATCCAAGAACAGCAATCAAAACCGTGCAGGACAAACGCATAAGGATCACCTCAGGAAAAACTTTCCAGAGGAATCCTATCCCTTCCTTCCGCACTTCGGCAATCGCCGGGCCCAAATCCCTTGTCCTCTCGGTCCCTGCTCCCCCTAGACCCACTCACCCCCGCGCATCAGCGGTTCGGCTGTCCCAGTCGCCGTGACCCCGTCAATGTCCAGCTCGCTTGACCCGATCATCCAGTCCACATGAATCAGGCTCTGGTTCAAACCCTTCGCCACCTGCTCCTCATCGGTCAGTTTGTCGCCGTCTTTCATGCAGGAGATGTAGGCCTGCCCCATGGCAATGTGCGACGCCGCATTCTCATCGAACAAAGTGTTCGAAAAGATCAATCCGCTGCTCGCAATCGGCGATGAGTGCGGAACCAGCGCCACTTCGCCCAGGTGGCGTGCGCCAGCGTCTGTATCGATCAGCTTTTGCAGCACCTCCTGGCCCCGTGTCGCTTTCGCTTCCACAATCCGGCCTTTCTCAAACCGTACCTGGATGCCTTCAATCATCGTGCCGAGGTGCGACAACGGCTTGGTCGCCGTCACCACCCCATCGGCGCGGTCCTTGTGGGGCATTGAGAACACTTCCTCCGTGGGAATGTTCGGCACGCAGTAGTATCCGTTCTTCGCCGTGCCTCCGCCGCCCAACCACAGGTGATCGTCGGCCAGTCCAAGCTCAAGATTGGTCCCCGGCCCGCGATACCTTAGCGCCGAGTAGCGCTTTTCATTGAGCCGCGCCGCGTGCGTGTGCAGGTTCGCATCGTGCTCTTTCCAGGCCTTCACCGGGTCAGCTCCGTCCACTCGCGAAGCCTTGAAGATCGCCTCCCATAGCTTGGCCAGGGCCGCATCCGGCGCCTCGCCCGGAAACACCGAGGCCGCCCACGCCGGCGTTGCCGCAGCCACAATCGTCCAGTTGATCGCGTGCCGCGTAATCAGTTCCAGCGCGGGCCGGTATGCCTGAGACACTGCCCGATTCGCCCGCCCCACCTTGTCCGGATCCTGCTTTGACAGCAACTCCGGATTGCCGCCGGCAATGGCCAGCCGCGCCGCACCGCTCGCATACGCAGCGGCCATGCCGTCGTACAGCCACTTTGCCGCGTAGTCAAAGCTCTCGGTCGACGCATGCTCATAACGCGCGAGCGTCATTGCATCGTCAGTCAATAGTGTCGTCACCAGCGAGGCCCCGGCCTTGTACGCTTGCTCGGTAATACGCCGCGCCAGCGGCAGCGTCTCCAGCCCCGCCGTCATCACAAGTTCCTGGCCCGGCTTCAGACCCAGCCCAACGTTCACCGCTACCTGCGCAAACAGGTCCAGTTTCTCTTCGAATGTCCGCGTATCCGTCAAAGTCGCTGTAGTCGTCATATGCTCTATTTTGCCTCATATCTCCTCAGGTCACGACGGGAGCCCTCAAACAGCGCAACCATAGGCGCGCCGCAACCGTAGCCAAACCAAATTGCACTCGTATCTAATCCGGTCCGCGTTGAATGCCGATCGGGAACGGGCTTTCTCCTTCCTCCAGAATCCAGTCATAGGCTGCCGTGCCCGCGGCACTGCGCCACGCCGTCGGCGTTCGGTTTTCGATCCAGTTCAGCGGTTCGCTGCTCGGCTTGTCAGCGCACATCGCAAAAGCTTCCCGCAGCGCATCACGCTGTTCTTGCCCCAGCCCGCGTGGGTCAGGTGAAATAAGCAGAACAGTTCCGCTCCTGGCAACCGCCTGCAACCACTGCCGATTCATCGCCCACGGCACCTCGGGCGTCACGGGAACGCAGTCAGCGTCCAGCCTGAAGAACGTCTTGTGCTGCGGCAGCCGATAAGCCAGCGTGTTTACCCCGGTGCGCCGCGTCCGCTCCCATTCTCTGCCGCTCACGTCGTCGCCCGTGCGTGAGGCGTCAAAGATTCCCACGGACAGATGCCCGACGGTATTGCACCCCAGGATCACGCGATCTTCTCCGCAGCTTGCCCTCAGCCGCCTGTACAGCAAGCCCACAATCTCGGCATTGGTCAGCGTGCGGTCGTTGAAGTGCCAGTTGCCCCGCGTGGGAGCGGCGCCCATCTGGCTGCCCCACTGGCCCAGAAGCTCAAAGGTTGTAAAGTCGTGCTTGATCAGCTCGTATCCCCAGCCGCACGCCTCCGTCGCCACCGCCGCAATCGCTTCAAGCGCCTCCGCGATGGTCGGATCGTAGGCCAAAGGCGGCCGCCTGCTGCCATCTTCCTTCCAGCGCTCATTGGGCAGCAGGAGATTGGCGGGCACGGTCGCGGCCGCGCGCAGGGGCCTGATCCACAGTCCCGGTTTGACGCCCCGGCTTCGAATCTCCGAGGCAAGTCTCGCCATGTCAGGGAATCGCGCCACATCCTGGTAGCCGTCGTCGATCACGCTGAACGGCTCGGGCCCGCCCGCCGGCGCCAGACCCTTGACCAGGTCCGCATCCCGCAGGATGCCCTCCGCCGTGTTCTTCCCGTACGCGTAGTACCAATCGTTGCTTCCATACATCACGTCAACGAAGGTGCTGCCTCGTTTTTCAGGAACGACGGTCCCCTGAGCCATAATTCGGCAAAAGCGCTGTGCGGCTGTGAACGCAGTTTCTCCGCTTGGTCCCAGCAGTGAGACGAGGGTGGCCATCTCCAGCGTGCGCTTGCCCAGCATTACGCCGTTGCCACCATTGCGTACATCCAGCCACAAAGAAATCCCGTCCGCGTCGACCTGCCAGAAGGCAAAACTACGCGCACCGGTCTTGACGCCCATGCCCGACGTTTCGCCGTCTACGTGAAGCAGGCAGTACCACGGCATCACTCGCTCGGCTTGGAGTGGAGCCCAATGCAAATCTCCGTAGCTGCGTTCCCAAGCATCGCCCAAAGCTAAAACTCCTGCAGGCATCTTGTGATTCCAGCGCATGTGAACGCGCTGCACGGGCAGTGTCGGCGACTCGAGAAACAGCGTGGCGGCGACGAAGTGGACGCGCAAGTCGCCGGTGCCAGGTGCTGTCCAGTCTGAGCCGGAACGAGCTAGCGGATAGCGGGTTGCTTCCGCGTCTCCGACATAAGCGAACATGAGATCCGGCTCGTGAAGTTCGGGCCAGTGCAGCATGTGGTCAGGGCCGTCCTGCGTTGCCACCTGCTTTTCCTGGCTTAACAACGTCGCGGGCATCAGAATGGCTGC
>PLST01000501.1:0-3223 GCA_003164255.1 Acidobacteriaceae bacterium
CTAATCATCGGCACGGATGAATCCGTGCCCTTTCAAAGCCTGTAGATAAGAAACGCCAAATGCTCTGACGAATCCCTGATCAGCTCAGATGCGTGTTCTTGAATCCGCTTGAATATTTGAGGCCGTAACCCAGCAGCCGATCGACGCCAATGTGGTTGCCCCAGATGAGCGCATACGGCAGCAGCCCGTGTGCGTGGAGCAGGAGCGCGGAGAAACCCAGAGTTCCCGGGACAACATAGGTATGGACCGCGTTGTAGCAACGGGCGCCCCAGCAGGGACCTGCAAGATAGCCGAGCATGGAGAGATCGGGCAGGAGCCAGAGCGCCGCAAACAGCCACCAGCTGGCCCCTGTGTGCGCATAGAGCGCAGCTGTACCCGCGGCGGCTACGAGGCCTTCGAGCCGGAGAAGCATGAGGAGTGAAAAGCGGTGCGAACGAGCGTTCACTTGCGGAGGGATGGAGACGGATTCCGATGCCATTAGCGATTGGATGAAGCGGATGCGTGGCAGTGTGCAGATTTTTCGCCGGCCATTGAGCGGAGAAAGCAAAAGGGAGAAGCGCGTGGCTTCTCCCTTTTTGCCGCAGTCTGGAGGAGGAAACTACTTTTTTGCAGGGGCGATCACGTCCTTGGCAGCCTTGGCTACGCGGAACTTGACCACAGTCTTCGCCTTGATCTTGATGGCGGCGCCGGTTTGAGGGTTGCGGCCGATGCGAGCCTTGCGCTCTGCCTTCACGAGACGGCCGATGCCCGGGATCACGAATACGCCGTTCTTCTTGGTCTCCTTGATGGCGGTCTCAGCCAGCAGGTCAAGGAACGCAGCAGATTGCTTGTTGGTGAGTTCGAGCTTCTCGGCAAGATGCCGTATGAGCGCGGTCTTGGTGAGTCCAGTTGCCATGTGATGTTCTCCTTCTTGGCGAGCCCTCGGGGCTGCCTTTGTTGACGGGCTTCCGCCGCGAAATGCGTACCGCACGAGGGGTGAGGACCAGAGGTAATGAGTAGCGAAAACCCCTGTATTCATGCGGCCTTCGAAGAACCCTGCCGTTGCTTACAATGCTTCTTTGGGGCAAGCAAAGTCAAGGCAGAAACCCTGATTTCCACAGGATTCTTGGGGTTTTCCTCTGAAAATGCCCATTTTTATGGGCTTTTGCCGGTTTTTGCCNNAAGGCTACTTCAGGCCGAAAAGAACTTTCCTTTTTGGGGCCTGTGCCGCGGCGATGGGCGAGTTGAGAGCGTCCACCACGGGAGCGGCGATTTTGAAATGACGAATGATTGTCGCGGCAAAATTTGGTTTGAGTGCTTCAGCGGAGGGCAGCGTGGCAGCCAGTCCCCATTGCCGGCAGCGGATCAGGTCCATCCCCGGGTGCTCGCAGGGAAACCCCTTGGGCGGACGGGTGAGCGCGTTCCCTTCAAATTCAGTGAAGGTCTTGCGGACGGCGGGTTTTTGGAGGAGTTTCCGGAATTCGGTGTGACGATCGAGCAGCCAGTGGCGAATGGCCGCGAGCTGGTCCTTCTCCGGCATGTACGCTCCGGCGGCGATGATCACTTCCTTGGGGCTGACGTGGAAGTAGAAGCCGGCGCCCGAGGTCTTCTCGAGACCCTGATGCGACCACCAGGCAGCTACATGGGTTTTGTAGGGTAGCTTGTTGGCGCTGANNCGGAACAGGCACTTCTCCGGGGGCCGCACAAAGCTGGGCTCAAAGTCCATCATCGCATCAGTCACCTTGCGGATGATGGCGAGCATGGGTTCTTTGAGCTCGGCTTCGTAGATGGCCTTGCGCGGCGTGAACCATGCGCGGTCGTTGTTGCGGGCCAGGTTGCGGAGGAACGCGATGCCTTCTGGGCGAAGATGAGCCGACGCGGGAGCGGGAACGGATTTCGGAGTGCGAGCCATGCTGCTGGAAGGTTAGCAAAGATAGCCGAATGCGGGGGACCGATCGGCTGCGGAAAACTTGAATCGTTTTCTAGTGAACGGAGTTCTCCGCCGATTGCGCGTCCTTTGCAGCCAGACGGGCCACCTTCTCGCGGTGCTTGCGAATGTAGTGGGCGGCAATGTCGGGATAGAACTCGCGGATCGTGGAAAAGATCACGTCGCGCATTACGGAGTAGCCAAACTTGCTTGCGAGGACAGGGAAGGTGGCTGCGCTGGGCGGGTAGTAGTAGCGCGAGACGACCTGCGTGAGGACCTTGCCGCCGAGTCCGGCAATGTTTGGCGTCTGCCGTCCGCCGTAGGTCTTGGCCACGGCCTGACGGCTGATGACGTAGAGGGCCCGGATAGGAATGCTGTGGCCGTCTCCGAGGGCGTAGAAACGCGTGTCCTCATGGATGAGGCTGGGCAGCAGCCAGGCGGAGAGATAGGTATTGTCGGTTTTATCCAGGAATCCGCGCCAGGTATAGGCGTAGAAGCCGCCCACACCCTTTCCGAGGCTTGCGTGCATGTTCATGCCTTCGGCAGTGAGGGAGGTGAGACCGAGAAAGAGGAAGGTGGAGTAGTCCGTGGCCTGGTGGGTGGCCACTGTGAAGTTGTACTTCCAGCCGGGCGGAGGAGCGGCGGCTCCGCCAGACACGGTGCGGAAGTTGGGCATGAATCCAAGAATGCGCTTGGGTTGCAACCGGTCGAGCGGAATGGGGTTGCCGTCAGCGTCAACGGGAGCGTTCGAGTCTTGTTGCACACGCGGGTCGCTCTGATCGATTTCCGCTTCGGCAGATTCGGGCAAAGCTTGATCGGGGGCGTCCGCCGATTCGGATTGATTGGAAGAATCTGAAGGTTCCGGGTTCTGTCCCCCGCCCGGCACAGCCTCGTCGGCTGCAAGCAGGGAGCCATGGGTCAGCGACCCGGCCTCAAGCTGGAGAGACTGGGCGTGGCTGGCGAGGGTGAGCCCCAGGCCGAAAATAAGAAAAAATGAACGCAAACTGACCATCCTTAAAATGTCGGTGCCTCGGGTGCTGACCTTGAAAGGAGGGTCAACAGGGGTGGAAAAGGCTCAGGCTCCATTCCGGAGCTCTCTTGGCTGTAGTTGTTAGATCGTGCTGAAGCGACAGAGGGTTACAAGATTTGACCGGAATCTTGCCTTTGCGCTAAGAAACCCACAAAGCAAAGGTCCTTTAGGCCCTGCCCGCTAGAAGGGTGTCCGGTTAGTTTACCGGATAATCTTTAACGCGCCACGGAAGAGCCCATCGAAATCGCTGGCGAGTTCGTTCTCTTTGGCGACGGCCTGTTCGATGG
>PLST01000501.1:3241-3758 GCA_003164255.1 Acidobacteriaceae bacterium
CCGGGAATCCGCGTCAGTTGCGCGTGGTCCTGCGAGCGGATGGCCTGCACGGTGCGTTCTGGATTAAGTCCGCTGAGCATCTTGATGGCGAGTTTGGTGCCGACGCCGGAGACCGTAATGAGCCTTTCGAAGAGACGTTTCTCTTCGCGGTCAAGAAAGCCGAACAGGGCAATCTGGTCGTCGCTCACCTGGGTGTGAATGTGCAGCGCAGCCTCAGCACCCACAGAAGGCAAAGCCGTAAAAGTGGGCACGGAGATGGCGACATCGTAACCCACGCCGGCTGCCTCCACGATGGCCTGGCCGGGTTGCTTGAAGATGAGCTTGCCGCGCAAGTGAGCGATCATTTCGACCTATTGTAGAATCCCCAGCCTCTTTGCGACGCGCTCGAAGACTTCCAGCGCGCGATCCAGCTGGGCCTTGGTGTGCTCGCTGGTGAGTATGGCGCGGATTCTGGCCTTGCCCTCGGGAACAGTAGGGAAGGCGATGCCGGTTGCCATCACGCCTTCGTCAAACAGCG
>PLST01000553.1:0-1143 GCA_003164255.1 Acidobacteriaceae bacterium
CGTTCTCTTTTTTCTTGAAACACTTGTGAAGACATCGCAGATACTACTTCCCCCGGTTCACCTGATCACGTGTATCGGAATCCCAACCTTCAAATTTCGCCAGAGCTGTTCGGTTGTATACACGGGTGCCTTCAGCGCAATCGCCAGCGCCAGGCAAGAACGATCACCCAGAGACAGTCCGTACTTCTCCGTCGTCGCGATCAGGCTCCCGGCGACCTCCGCTTGTTTTGCAGTGAAGGGCTCAGGCTCCGACTCCAACAAAAGGGCGTCCGACCAGGCATCCTCCGGATCGTACCCTTTCTTGACGAGCTTGGCCTGCACTTCGGCGAGGTTCACCGTGCTCGCAACAGCAATGTCCAAGATTTCTTCGGTCAGTTTTTCCGCGCCCGGTTCGTGAAAAATGATGGCGAGAATGGCCGAGGCATCCAGAACAGCCTTACTCATTCTTGGCTTCCTCGCGTCGCTCGGCGCTCAATTCGTCGGAAACAAGAGTTCCAGGCTTGACGTAGAGGCGCGCACGCGCCTGAGCTCGCTGAATGCGGGCTCGCAAAGTGGAGATGCGAAGCTCGCCGTCTTCCACTCGCAGAGAAACCCTGTCGCCCACACCAATTCCGAGCGCTTCGCGCATTGCCGCCGGAATGACGATCCGGCCCTTTTCGCCGACCTGCCCACGAGCTTGAAGTTCCATGTGTCCCACCTCCTCACTCGAGTGCCACTAGAATATCAAAGTGTCACTATTTTTGAAAGTGGCACTTCCCCAACATTTCCCACCAGGGTATCGCTCCCCCCGCAACCTTCTACCCCAATTCGGTGTCTAACCCTTTGCCGGGCAAACTACGCCTCGACGTACTTAAATCAATTTATTCATTGAGGTTGAGACATGTCATTCCCCCTTTCGATGTCCATCGCGCGGCGTTTCACTTTCCGCTTCGTTTCCCTTGGCTCTGTTCTACTGCTTGCCTCAGTTTTGGCGAGCGCACAGACCGCAGCCTCTCAAAATCAATCCGGCCAGGCCGGCTTCTCCTCGTCAAACGACCCCGGCCTCACCCAACTTGCCGAATCCGTCGCCCCTGAAGGCCTGGCCGCGCTGCCTTCCGCACCCTCCCCTTCTGCCTCCGCCGCCGGCCAGGAAGGCCACCACGG
>PLST01000553.1:1177-3765 GCA_003164255.1 Acidobacteriaceae bacterium
CACGCCCACATCTGGTCGCTCACCCTCGATCCCGTCGTCAGCCTCTTCCCCAAATCCAGCAACGACGTCTACATCACCGGCGGCGGAGGCTTCTATCGCAAGGTCACCAGCTTCACCGATCCCCAGGAAGAGGAGTACTGCGACTACTACTACTGCGGCGTCACCACGGTCAACGCCGTCGTAGGCCACTTCTCCTCCAACCAGGGCGGCTTCAACATCGGCGGAGGCTATCAGCACCGCATGGGCGGCATGTACCAGGACAGCAAGATGAAGCTCTTCGTCGAGGCCCGTTACATCGACGTCCTCACCCCAGCCGTCACCACCCAGCCCAACGGCCTCGGCGCCACCACCGTCGCCGCCGGAACAAAGCTCATCCCCGTAAGCGTCGGCATCCGCTGGTAAACCAATCCCCGCGCAACGACAAAGCCTCCAGCAGAGCTGGAGGCTTCGTCGTTCGTGGCGTCTCAAGGGTAGTTTGCAGAAGGCCAGCCCCGCCACTATTGCAACTTTGAAGGGCGGAAGAGAAATCCCCGAGAAGGTCCTTCTAGTCCCTGTTCCCTGTTACCTGTTCCCTGTTCCCTGTTCCCTGTTCCCTGTTTCCTGTTCCCTGTTCCCTATTCCCTGCCTCATCACCGCCCCGGACTCAAACCCTGCCCCAGTTGCGACAGCTGGTCGAAATGCGCATCCACAAATGCCGCATTCTCCGGCGTAATCGTGTTCGGAGGATAGTCCTTCACCTGCCCCATCTTCTTCATTCCCACGTACATCATGTCTGAGACGTAGGCCATGTTGATGAGCAGCCACTCCCGCGTACCCAGCCCGCTCGCGCGCACAATCGCCGCAATCTCCGGAAAGCTCGTGTCGATAGCCTTGGCTCTCCGGTCCAGCGAAAAGTGCTGGTTGTCCAGATCGTCGGACCGCTGCCTCAGGGCCGCATTGCTCTCCAGCAGCTTGTTCACCTTCACTGAGGCTGTAATCGCCGCCTGCACTTTCTCCATCGTCAGCTTGTAATGCCACGCCTCCTGGATATCAGGGTCAAAGGTCGCTCCAGCCGCAGCCAGTGCCCTGCCGTTCAAAGTGGTGGTCAGCACCAGCAGGCAGGCGCCGGCCAGGAACGAAACAGCTCTGCGAAGTCTCATCCGATTCATTTCCTCTCTTCGTCTAATCTTTCTGTTGGGGATAGGGCCAAGCGACAGCAAAGCCAGAATCGGATTCTACCGCCTCACGCAATTCACACACCACATCTTTTCGCCGCGCCCGGCACCGGCCTCCCGGCAATCTCCGTCCCCCCCGTACTCCCTGCCGCCTCGCCCTTGTCACAGCCGGACCTGGTCCTTGCTTGACCCGTAGTAAGCAGACAACCTTTTTGTAGTGTCTCTTGTGCCGTTCATCTCAGCAACGCCCCGACTTGAATCTGAACGCCATGCTAGACTCCCTACCACACCGATCAACCGCCCCGCCCCGTGCGGAACTCGACTCGCGCCGAACTTGACTGGCGCGAAACGTTGCGACGACCACGGCCACACCGTTTTCCGGAGGCACTTCATGAATCGAGAACTGGCACTCAAGATTGTGTTGTCGCTGGTAGGAATCCTCTTCTTGGCGTTGGCGTACCCCCTGGCCGTATTCATCCGACGAGATCCTGCGACATCGATGATGTTCAGCCTCTACGTCACGCTCGGGGTATTCCTGCTTCTGGCAATCCGCAACCCGTCGGCGAGTCGCAGCCTCATCGCCTTCACCGCATGGTCCAGTTTCGCTCACGCCGCAGTCATGGGCACTCAGGCATGCCGCCACATGGTTGCGCGTGGAGAACTGATCGGCGTAGCCGTCCTAGTAGTCATCGGCCTCGCCCTGATCGCGCTCGCGCCGGCCAGGCAGCCCACGCACCCTGCCTCATGACGCCTCGTCGCAAACTGCCGGCATACCGCCTTACTGCGAGGGCTTTCTTTTCGACGAAGAATGGGCGACGGGGCTCGCTTGATCTTGCTGAGAAGCCCTCAGTTGAAGCCTCTGGGCTAGTTTTGCGCGGAGGCCGTGAGACTCGAAACGGGCCGCCCCGAAGCTCAGCGTGCAAACCTTCTGAGGTGCGGCCTGAAAGAAGGGACAAGTGACACTCAGAGCGAGCTCAACTTCGATCACGTTTTCACCCAATATTTGGTTTGGACCCAAAGACGGAGCAACGGTGAACTCATTTTGGGGACTCACGCTAAGCGCGTGCTGCAGATGCCGGCAACCGCAATGAAAACATAGTCCGAGTGTGAGCTATATTGACCTGATTTAGCGACTAACGGTCTGCTACTGTTGGCTTACCCCTGATCCGCTGCGGCACCACGGAAGAGCCCATGTCGGGCTCTTTGGTGCGTTGGGGTGGATTTGTCCTGGTTGTTGGTGTATCACCGCCAACTCACCAGTGACCACTCGAGATCTGACGAGTCGGCGACAATACACTCAGAACCGCAAGGTAGACCGGACCGAATCTGAAAAAATCCTTCGGCCGTCGCCAAGCGATTCTTCACTTGGCTTCTTCTTCTTCCCCCGGTCACGCCGATCACCGGACCCTACGGCGTTTCTCGGTACCGATCTGC
>PLST01000448.1 GCA_003164255.1 Acidobacteriaceae bacterium
CGACGGCAACGGCCACTTTACCGACGTGACGGAGAAGGCGGGTCTTTCGCCCGATCTCTACGGGATCGCCGTGACCGCGGCCGACTATGACAACGACGGCTTCATTGACCTGCTCGTCACCGGCTACGGAAAGACCATCCTCTACCACAACGATGGCAACGGCCACTTTACCGACGTGACTGCGAAGGCCGGCATCAAGGTGGATGGATGGGCGATCAGCTCCACCTGGCTCGACTACGACAAGGACGGCTGCGTCGACTTGTTCGTGGGACGCTACGTCAAGTTCGACCCCAAGTACCGCGCCTATTACGCCGCTGACAACTACCCCGGGCCGCTGGACTACGAGGGCGAAACCAACAAGCTCTTCCATAACAACTGCGACGGAACCTTCACCGACGTCAGCGACAAGTCGGGCATCAGCGCGTTTGTGGGCCGAACCATGGGTGTGACGGCTGCGGATTTTGATGGCGACGGTTGGGACGACATCTACGTGGCTAACGATCGCACGGAAAACTTTCTTTTCCGCAACAAGCACGANNTGTGGGTGACCGATGGCCACTATAACCGGCTGCTGCGTAACGACGGGGCCCTCGCGCTCGGGGCTTCGCCTGCGGGGTGGACCCCTGGTAAAGTGAGCTTCGACGACATGGGCGCAACCAACGGCGTGTCGCAAGCGAACGCTCAGTACGTCAGCTGGGGCACCGGGGTCTACGACTTCGACAACGACGGCCTTCTTGACATCCTCATCTTCCACGGCGGGCTCATTCATCTCATCCCGCAGGAGCACACTGTTTTTCGCGGGCTCGGCAACGGGCGATTCGAGGACGTTTCGCGCGATGCCGGACAGGTGTTGAGCGACCGCACCACGGCTCGCGGCGCCTGTTTTGCCGATTACCTCAACGACGGCAAGGTCGATGCCTTCGTTGTGAATCTCGGCGGNNGGCAAGCGATTCACCGACGAGCGCGTGGCAAGTTCGGGATACCTGTCGCAAAACGATGGCCGTCTGCACTTTGGACTCGGCAGTGCAGCCCTGGCGGACAAAATCATCGTTCACTGGCCTCGCGGCAATGTACAGACGCTTGAAAAGCAGGCGGTCGATCAGGTGCTCACGGTGGAGGAGCCCAAATGAGCGCACGCCTCCAGGGCCGGATGCGCGCAATCACGTTCGCGGCAGTTGCGACGTTGCTGGTTGCGCTGGTACGCTTCGGCAGCTCCGGCATCGCGGGCGTCCATGCAGCCTCCACAGGCACTGGCCGCGTCGGCGACCCTGTCATCTATGCCTCCCCGGTTGAGTTGTTGTTCTCGCCGGATGGCGCCCGGCTCTACGTGCTTTGCCAGGGAAGCGACCAGGTCAGGGTCCTCAACGCGGCAGATTTCAAAACTATCGGGAACATCGATGTCGGCCACATTCCGCGCGGGTTTTCTCTATCGCCCGACGGCAGCCGCCTGTTCGTTACCAATACCTGGGATGACACACTCTCGGTCATCGACACGAGCACAATGGAAGTCGTGGCCACATGGCCCGTGGGCGCTGAGCCTTCCAGCGTGATTGAAGATCGTGACGGCAAATATCTTTTTGTGGCCAATCGCATCTCCAACGATGTAGCGGTGCTCGACGCGGCAACAGGAGCGGAGATCAAGCGCCTGGCGGCNNATCGACGCGGCGCGCGCTGTCGTTGTCGATCGCATTCCGCTCCACGGCATTGCCGGCGTCTTTCACGTTGCTTTCTCCGCGGATGGCCGCCTGGGCGTGGCCGCCGAGCTGAATCCAAAGAACCTTGTTCCGCTGGCGCACCTTGAGCACGGCGGAGCCTTCGCCGACACGCTCACGCTGTTTGGCGCGGACGTAGGCAACAAGACGGTGGAGATTCCGCTCGATGAATTGGAGCGCTACGCAGTGCGCCCGTTTTCGATCGCCATCACGCCTGACAAGTCGCGCATGTTTATCACCTGCGAGGGCTCTGAGATCGTTACAGCCATTGACGTGCCGCGGCTGCTCACGTTTGTCCGCACTCACCATGGGCCCTTTGCTTCCGACCTATCCGCAAGCGGCAACTATGTCACTGCGCGCATCGCTGTGGGGCACGACCCGCGCGGCACGGCTCTTACGAACGACGGCCGCAGGCTGATTGTCGCCAACCGGCTTGAAGATACGCTCAGCGTGATCGACACGCACAGCAACCAGGTTACCTCCTCCGTTCCGCTCGAAGGCCCAAAACAGATGTCGGTCCTGCGCCACGGGGAGCAAACCTTTTACACGGCAAAGTACTCCTTCCAGGGCCAGATTGGCTGCGCAAACTGTCACATCGATTCAACGTTCGACGGTCTCACCTGGGACCTGGAACCGGACGGCATGGGGCGCAACGTCGTGGATAATCGCCTGATCGAATCGCTCAAAGGCACCGAGCCCTTCAAATGGAACGGCGGAAATCCTGACATTCCCACGGAGTGCGGGCCCAGAACGGAAAAATACTTTTGGCGCTCTGAGAACTACGACGACCTGACCCTGGCCGACCTCGCAACCTACATGCTCAGCCTGCCCGCCAAGCCGAATCGCTACAAGCTGCCGGGCTACGAACTCAGGCCAGCCGAGGCGCGCGGCAAGCAGATCTTTGAGCGGGATACCGACAAATTCGGCAACCCGGTTCCGCTTGTCAACCGCTGCTCGTATTGCCATAGCGGCCCCAAGGGAACAAGCCAGAAATCATTCGATGTGGGCACGAAAAAAGACACGGACGACTCGGGATTGCTCGACACACCTCAACTCATCAACATCGCCCTTACCGCACCGTATCTTCACGACGGCTCCGCACGCACGCTTGAGGAGATCTGGACCGTCTATAACCCCAATGACAAACACGGCCGCACCAACGACCTAAGCAAAGACGAACTGAACGACCTGATCGAGTATTTGAGGACGCGATGAAATTCCGCGCTTGCAACCAACTCGCAATCCATGCACTCCTGGCGCTCGTGGCTCTTGCCGTGTTTTCGACGGCTGGCGTCGCCGTCGCGCAGACCTCTCCTCGCGCCCTGCATGCGCCCCTGGCGCAGCCGGCCATGCCGCATTTCCGGTTTGAAAACTTCACTACCGCCAACGGCCTGCCCGACAATCACGTCTACGCCGTGCTGGTGGATGGGGACCGCGTCTGGGCCGGTACCGAGAACGGCCTCGCCGTGTATGAGAACCGCACCTGGAAGACCTACACCACCAAGGACGGATTGGCGCATCGCGCCGTGCTTTCGCTCGCGCTCGACAAGCGCACAGGCGACGTGTGGGCCGGCACCATGGGCGGGCTCAGCCGCATCTCCGCGGGACGCATTGACACTTACACGCAATTGAACTCCGGGTTGAGCAACGACGTTGTCTACGGGGTTTCAGTCGAAGGCGAAAATGTTTGGGTGGCCACCGCTGCCGGCGCGTGCCGTCTTGACCTGCACACCGGCCAGTGGTCGCTCTACAACGAGCGCAATACGCCCATGGTTGAAATTTGGGTCTATGGCGTCTCGGCCACTCCTGGCAAAGTCTACTTCGCAGTGTGGGGCAGCGGCCTGCTGGAGTACGACCAGAAGACCGGCCGCTGGGACAAGTACGACGATCCCGACGGCGAAAACGAAATGGTGCTCTTCAAGGATCAGGGGCTNNGACAGCCGTTACGACGGCCGCTACTGGCACAACTTCCTCACTAAAGACAGCGGGCTTCCCTCGAACTTTACCAACTTCGTCAAAGGAGTGGATGCGAATCGCGCATGGTTTTGCACGGACAAGGGCCTGGCCTATTACGACGGGGCGAACTGGGCTGTCTATCGCCCATCGCTTACCACCGGCAAGCCCGAGATGTTCGTCCGGGACGCTCAGGGCCACGTTTCAAATGTGAACGTCCTGACCGCGCCGGCCCACAATTACATTCTCGGAATCGACTTTCAGAAAAGCGACATTTGGGTCGCTACGGCCAAAGGCCTGAGCCACGGAATTCTTCAACCACGATAAGGAGCCATCATCATGAACTCAATCACTGAACTTCTTCAAAACATCGCGCACACGCCCATCAAAAAGCGCGCGATGACCAATCATGGCGTTCTGAACGAAGCCTA
The DNA here is from genome assembly GCA_003164255.1 of Acidobacteriaceae bacterium. Lineage (GTDB taxonomy): Bacteria > Acidobacteriota > Terriglobia > Terriglobales > Acidobacteriaceae > Telmatobacter. The sequence continues at coordinate 4,097 of PLST01000448.1, forward strand.
CGCCTATGCCAAGCCCAGCTCGTTCTCGCGCGGCATGCGCATCGACCTCAACGGGCTGACCATCCTGCTCATCTCGGGCACCGCCTCGATCGACGAAGATGGAAAGAGCGTCCATATAGGCGACTTTCGCGCGCAGATGAAGCGCACGCTCGAGAACATCACCGGCTTGCTCGAAAGCGAAGGCTG
>PLST01000567.1:0-243 GCA_003164255.1 Acidobacteriaceae bacterium
GGCCAAGGCATCGGCGGCCAACTCCTCGCCGCCGCCGCGCGGCGCTGCCTGCGGGCTTCGGCTGAGGTCGGCGGCGTTGTGCTCATTATCGATGCGAAGAACGATCGCGCGGCCCGATGGTACGCCAGTTACGGCGCTGCGCCTTTGAGCGCCAAGTCTTTGACGCTCGTAATGTCGCTCGTCTCGTTTGCCGCCGACCTGAAGGCGGCAGGGCAGTTATGAGCCACCAGGAGTGGAAAGGAC
>PLST01000567.1:290-8826 GCA_003164255.1 Acidobacteriaceae bacterium
GTTGATGCAAATCTCCCTTATTATTCATTATCCCGGCGAAAGACAACGCCCGCACTCTTCAATCCCGCATTGCCGTCGTGGTGGTCTACTGGGCTGCAGTACCATCTTGAGCGGAACGAAACCGAGTCCAAAGACTTGCGGTTGCTTTTCCCATTCGCCGGGTTGCCGTCTCTCGAAATCCAAACCCTCGCAGGATCCTTCCAGACTATGTTACAAAAGGCGTGCCGAACCTCGGCCTACCGCGACAGCCTTTTGAAACGGCCAAACCCCTTGAATATCCGGCTTTGCTGTTCGGAATGCCTCCGCAATTCATGCCTTTTATCTCGCTGAAAGCAAAAGGCAAAATTGTATGAAAAGAGCCGTGTCAGAAGGTGGGGGTTGTGTCACGGCATCCTTCCCAAACATACCCCCGATCGGTCCTACCCGTCTCTCCTCACTCGGCGGGCAAAGCACCTGCCGGCAACAGCGGAGATGAAAGAGGACAGCCGCTTCCCGCTCGAATTTCGGCGTCTTCAGAAAGACTTGCAAAGGGGGCACCTCTGGATTCCTCGCATGTAACTCTTAGGGCGATAAAAACAAGCCCCGTCCGAAGGCGGGGCTTGAAAAGGCAAACTGCAGACTTTCTATTCGGGCCAACCTCACTCTGAAATGATTGTGAGTTGCGGCGATTGGCTGCTGGCGTCAACGCAGGCGAGGCGGCCCTGGGTACTGGAGTTGGTTGCCTTGTCCACACTGATCGCTATGCAATAAACCTGGGTCGATGTCGAGCCACCTTGCGTCATGTTGATATCGAAGATTCCGAATGCGCCGGTTGGGTCGTTGGTGGTGTCGGGTACAACAACACCTGTTGCTGTTACGGAACTGCTGCCCGAGAGCGGCTCGTCCCAGTCAGCCCAATTCCGGCCGCCGTCCTCCTGCGCGAAATTAGTGAATGCGCCGCTGCTATTCAAGGTAAGAACACCGGAACCGAAATCTTTGTTGTAGTCGCCATTTGACGTCGGGCTCATGAAGTAGCTGGCGGCCAGGTTGCCGGAAGACCATGTGCCCGAACTGGGAGCGGTCTGCGGCTCTAGCCAGCCGATCTGGGTGTCCGTTGTGGTCGCTGGGCCATTGTCAGCAATTGCGAAGAGTACCGCGGCGGAGTTGGTGTCGTATACGTAGAATATGGCTCCGCTTAGCTCAGTGAGCGTGGTGCGGCCGCTCGGAGTGCTGGTGGTGTAATGCATCGCGCCGTGAGATTGGACCTTGATGGTTCCACCCTTGTTATCGATGATCTGATTGATGTTGATGGATTTGGCGCTCGGACTGCCCGCAACCTGCCCCACGAAGGTATCGTAGCTGGTCAGGTCGCCGAGCAGTCCCGATTCGTAGATCACTGACGGTCCACTGAACGGATAGGTGGCGGCGACGTGCGCAGCATTCTGCGCGCGTGATTCACCGATATTGAAATCGGCATTGTTAGCCGCGTTGTGCGGGTTTGCACTCATGATTACGGCTTCTCCAACGGCGTTGTTGGTTATGTAAACCACGTTGGGGTTGGCTTCGCTGGGTTGGCCCGCGGGGCCAGCCGTCATGATCATGCGGCCGTAGGCGTCGGTTGTTGTGTAGGTGCCGGAGAGGTTCATAGTCCCGTTGTAGGTTCCACCGTTGACCATATCCATTACGCCGGACATGTTTCCGCCGCTGTACTGTACGGAGCCAACCGCCGCGGAGAGGTTTCCATCGGCGGTCTCGCCTCTATCACCGAAGACGTAGCCGCCGCTTAGCGTGATGCCGGAAAGTCCGGTGGTGTTCTGCCGGTAGCAGTGGCCGCTGCCGGTGTTTTGAGATGGCGAGGCACCTGCGTCGTCCATGATTACGGTTCCGAACTCGGAGAAATGGCTACTACTGTCGAGGTTGCCGCCGGCGAGGGCCAGGATCCTCGACCAGCCGCCTGTGCTGTTGAGGAGTATGTACCCACGGTTGTCAGCGCCGACGGCGTAGGTGCCGCTGACCGCGCCGATCGAGGAAGCGCTCCGATAGCCACTGTAAGGACTGTTCGCGTCAATTTCACCGCCGGTGATATTGCCGCCGCCATCTGTGGAGAAGGCGAAGACCGTACCGCCGCGATAGAGCATTTTACCGGTGCCTCCCGTTACACCGCCATCCCAGTATCTGAAGTCGTAGCAGGCATACTGTCCACTGAGTTCGCTGTTTTTGGCCGCAACTGTTTGTGGAACTACCGGCAGAGTGAAAGTCGTGGACTGGGTCTGAGCCGTTGGCGTGGTGCTGTCTGTTACCTTGACGGTGACCGTGGTCGAGCCCGAGCTGGTGGGCGTGCCTACGAGGCTCCAGGTTCCGGTCTGCGACGCCAGGCCAGCCGGAGCATTTGTGTAGCTGACCGTGTACGGGCTATTGCCACCGCTGATGCTAAGGTCGCCGAATGTGTATGGCATGTTCACCATGCCCTGCGGCACGCTGTTGACCGTCACTTGTATCGTGGATACCGGGCTCACGGTGATGGAATAGCTCTTTGTGTCGGTTGAGTTCAGCGAGTCGGTCACCTTGACGTTGGTGAGCGCGACCGTTCCCGTTGCACTCGGCGTTCCGTTGATGCTCAGTGTGTTGCCGCCGGTGTTGTAGGCCGTCAGACCGTTCCCGAGGCTCAAGCCGCTCGATGTAACGGCTGTCCCGTTGATCGACCACGCATACGGCCCAACGCCACCCGACGCGTTGATCGCGCCGCCATAGCTCTGAGTGATGGTTGCCGATGGCAGCGAGCTCGGGTTGGTTGCGGGCAGAGACACTGCGGTCGGATAGCTGATAACGACGTTGTACCCGTTTTGGGTGACCTGGGCGTTGGTTGAGGTGTCGGTGAGCGTCACGTTGAAGGTGACCGTGACTGGACTGCCGCCGGACGCAGGCGTTGTCGGCGTACCGCCGATGGTGAGCGTGCTTCCGGTGGTCCCACCAGTTACGTTCAAGCCGTCGGACGGCAGACCGGTGACCGACCATGAGTAGTTGCCGCTGCCGCCAGTGGCATTGATGTATCCGGTGTAAGCGACGTTGGTGTAACCGTTCGCCGGCAGCGAAGACGGATCGGGCGTCGGAAGCGACAACGGGCCGTAGACCGTAATGGTATAGGCGATTGGACCGGCGCTATGGCCTCCGCTGTCCGACACCGAGACACTGACCTGGATCGGACTGCCGCTCGTAGTGGCCGCGGTGGGCGTGCCCGTAATGGTGAGCGTGTTGTTGTCGGTGGTGGTGGCGCTCAAACCATCGGAAAGTGTCACGGACAAGCCGGCCTGAGAGATGCCGAGCCCGTTGACGGTCCAGGTGTAAGTTGGTCCCACTCCTCCTATTGCGACGATCGACCCGGTGTAGGCCTGGTTCACGTTCCCCGAAGGCAGTGTGGACGGATTCGGATTGGGCAACCCCAGGCCGTTGTAGACCGTCACACTATATCCGGTCGGCCCTACGCTGATCCCTGTCGTGGTGTCCTTGACCGTTACGTTGAAAGAAACCGTGGTTGCCGTCCCTGGAGTTCCGCTAATGGTCAGGGTCCCGCCGTTCGCCGAATAGTTGAGGCTGTCGGAAGGCAGACCAGTGACCGTCCATGAGTAGTTCCCGCTACCGCCGGACGCAACAATCGTTCCTGTGTATGCGGTGTTGATGATCGCAGGCCCAAGCGTCGCGGGGTTAGAAGTGGGCAGAGTGAGCGCGCCGTAGACCGTGATCGTATAGTTGGAAGGTCCCGCAGCGTTTCCGGCACTGTCCTTCACAGACGCGGTGACGGTGACGGTTGCCGCCGACGTTGGGGTTCCGCTGATGGTCAGCGTTGCACCGCTGGAGGTGTAGCTCAGCCCGTCCGAGAGGCCGGTGACCGTCCAGCTATAGCCTGAACCGCTGCCGCCCGATGCAGTGATTGTTCCGGTGTACGGCACAGTCGCACTGGCCGTGGTGGGCAACGTCGAGGCGTCGACCGTGACGGGTGCGTAGACCGTGACTGAATAGTTGTACGGCCCGGAGCTTAGGTTGGTGGTGGTGTCGGTCACTTTCGCGCTGAACGAGACCGTGGTGGGCGTTGCGCCGGGCGTTCCGCTTATGGTCAGCGTCCCGCCGCTTGTTGAACTGCTCAAGCCACCGGCAGGCAGCCCGGTCACCGTCCATGAATAATTCCCGCTGCCGCCGGCTGCGACGATTGTCCCGGTGTACGGCGTGCTTTCAATCGCCGGTCCCAGGGTCGATGGATTGGTTGAGGGCAGCGTCACCGTTGCGTACACCGTGATCGCGTAGGCATACGGGCCTGACGTCACGTTGGTTGTGGTGTCTTTGATCGACACGTTGGCAGTAACTGTCGCCGCCGATGTGGGGGTTCCGCTGATGGTCAGCGTCCCGCCGCTCGACGATGAGGTCAAGCCGTCCGACAAGCCTGTCACGGTCCAGGAATAGTTCCCGCTTCCGCCTGTTGCAACTACGGTACCGGTATATCCGACGTTCACCGTCGCCGAAGCAGGGAGCGTGGCCGGAATGGTGGATGGAATGGTCACAGGACTGTAGACCTGGATGCTGTAGGCGATTGGCCCCGCACTGTTGCTCGCGTTGTCGGTTGCTGTTGCGGAGAAGTCGACTGGGCCCGCAGTGGTGGCCGGACCGTTGATCGTCAATGTTGCACCGCTGGCGCTATAGCTGATTCCACTTGCGGGCAGCCCGGTGACCACCCAGGTGAAGCCGGCTCCGCTGCCGCCTGACGCGGTGAGTGTCTGTGTGTACGACTGTCCTGTAACCGCAAACGGCAAACTGCCGGCTACGGGTGCAATGGTCACGGCTGGGTAGCTGACCACGATGGTGTAGGAAGGCGAAGTGGCCGAGTCTCCGTAGACGTCGGTCGCCTTGACTGAAAAGCCGAAGGTGCCAATGTCTGCGGCCTTCGGGGTTCCTGTGATGGCCCCGGTGCTTGCCAGTGTCAGATCGGGCGGCAATGCGCCGCTGGCCAGGCTGTAAGTGAGCGTGCCCGCGCCTCCTGCGGCACTGGTGCTGCTTGAATAGGCCACTCCAAATGTGGCCGTGGCAGTGGGCGCGCTGCCAAATGTGATCGCTGGGGCAGCCACGATCGTGATGGTCAGAGTTCCCGAGGTCGCCGTGTCGCCATATGCGTCGATGGCCGAGATCTGGAATGCGGCCTTGCCCACGTCCGCGGCTTTTGGGGTTCCGGTAATGGCGCCTGTGCTGGCGTTCAAACTCAGGTCGGGAGGCAACGCGCCGCTGGCCAAACTATAGGTAGTCGCACCCAGGACTCCGGTGGCCGCAACGTTGGCGCTGTAGGCCGTGCCCACAGTTCCGCTTGCCACAGAAGACGGGAACGCGATCGACGGCGCGGCAATGGTAATTTGCAGCGCCGACGAAGTCGCCGAAAGTGCCGTCGGTGTTCCGGAATCGGTGACCTTGAAAGTAATGTTGCTGTAGCTTCCCGCGCATGCGGCTGTAGGCGCGGTTCCGGAGGCCGTGGTCAGAACACCTGTCGATTTCAGCGTCAGGCACGACGGTAGTGTGGTGCCGCTGCCAAGGGCCCACGCGTAGGGAGCAATTCCGCCGCTGGCGGATAACGTGATTGAGTATGCACTTCCCACCGCGCCCGTAAGATTTGTACTCGTCGAGGTAACCGACGGCATTGCCGCAACGGTGATGCTCGCGTTTCCGGTCTTGGAGGTGTCGGCCACCGAGGTCGCTGTGACCGTAATCGTCTGCGCCGAGCTGGTTGCTGCCGGCGCCGTATAGGTAGCCGAGGAGGTCGTTGGACCCGATAGCGTGCCACCGCCGCTCACGCTCCAAGTTACACCGCTGCTGTTCTTGTCGTTGGTGACGGTTGCGGTCAGAGTGACCGCGTCTGTTCCGTCCACTGAAGATGCAGACGCGGTTACCGAGACTGACGGCGCGGAAACCGAGCCGCCGCATCCCGAGAGAAATGACGTCAAAGCCAGAATGATAGCCAACAGCGATAACCTTTTGAAGTGCATCTGTACCCTCCGAATTAGCCAACGGCCTGATAGTGATGGAATTTGTGAAACGTCCTTCAGTCCTGGACAGACTTCCAGTTAACTGAGCGAATCTTGCGGGTAACGACAGGTTGAGTTCACGGGGACGCGAGATGCATATTTGGAAGCCTCGTCCTTCCCCCAGCCATGTTCAACAAACCCCAATACATCGACATCGTCGGCAGGTGCGGCCTGCGATTCGCAGACACTACCTCTTCTGTCGTCGGCTGCACTTTGAATTGCGGCGGCGGATCGCGTCTCGGAGAGAGTTTTGCTAAACGCATTTAGGCTGTCCTGCAACAAAATAGCGTCTGCTCGCAGGTCAGTTACCGCCATGCGAGCGGACCACGATCTGTATAGTTTCAGTGCCGTGAGCCTAGTGAATGCTGGGGGGCAAAGTAAGTGTTTTACCGTAAAACGGCTCACCTAAAGCGGAGAAGAGAGCTCAAAAGGCGCAGTGAGAAGAGGACTAAGGAGGCTAAGACACTCTGTAAACAGGCGCGAAGCCTGTAGGGGTTACTTTCGTGATGCGTACCAGAGTGCGGGATCGTAAGACAGCGATCCCACACTACCGCGGGCACAGTTGCTTTTTACGGTAAAATAGATGGTTGTTTGGGCGCGGGCCGTTAGGTGAGACAGAAAGAGTTGCAGGAACATGATCTAACGGCGTCTGAGAACCTCGAATCGCTCTTAGCGTCCGTTTTGTGCGACGAAGTCAATGAAGCACTCCAACGAATCCTGGCGAGCGACCCTTTTCTTCGTTCGGAACGTCTCACCCATTTCCTCAGCTATGTCGTTGAGAAAACTCTGCAAGGCCAGTCGGGAGATCTGAAGGAATACCATATCGGCGTCGAAGTTTGCGGACGCAGAGACTCCTACGACACCCGTACGGACCCCGTCGTACGCGTTGAGGCGCGGAGATTGCGCTCAGCTCTTGATCTCTACTATGCGCATCAAGGCAAAGAAGAGGCAGTTCAGATTTCCCTTCCCAAGGGAGGCTATGTCCCATGCTTCTCCTCCCGCAAAGCCGCGGGGCCGCCTCCAGCCGCGATCTCCACGCCGGTGCCTGCCTCGCCCAGAAGCCGGCGGTTGGGATGGCCGCTGGCTGTGGTTGGAACGCTGTTGGCGGCCGGAGCAGTCTATTTTCTCTGGACCCACGCGTACAACCGAGCCGCGGTCAATACCGGCACACTTGTGCTGGCTGACTTTACCAACACGACGGGGGATGTGATCTTCGATCATGCCTTGCGCCAGGGGTTGGCGGCCCAGTTGGAGCAATCGCCCTATCTGAGCCTTCTATCCGATGCGCAGGTCGTGCAAACCCTGGCCCTGATGGGCAAGGAGAAGGACACGCGGCTGACCGAGGATCTGGCGCGGGAAGTTTGTGAGCGCACCGGCAAGGTCATCGTCATTGACGGATCGATCGCCGCTCTTGGCAAGCAATACGTCCTGGGCCTGCGCGCAATCAATTGTCATACCGGCGAAATTTTGGATACAGAACAGGCTCAGTCCGACAGCAAAGAACACGTCCTCGACGCAATGGCCAAAAGCGCCGCCAAGCTCCGCCGCCACCTCGGTGAGTCACTGGCTTCAGTGCAACAATACGATGCCCCTCCTGAGAACGTCACCACCGCCTCTTTGGAAGCCCTCCAGGCCTATAGCCTCGGCTTTCAGGTCCATGTCGTCAAACTCGATGAGGCCGGGGCCGCGGAGCTGTTTCAGCGGGCCATCACGCTCGATCCGAAGTTTGCCATGGCTTACGCGCGGCTGGCGGTCTGCAACATTAACATGGGTGAACTGGGGCAGGCTGCCGAAAATCTCCGCAGCGCCTACGATCTGCGCAAGCACGTGAGCCAGCATGAAGAACTCTTCATCCTCTCGCTCTATCACGAATTCGTAACTGGTGATTTGGACGAGACGCGCAAGACCTATGAGTTGCGATCCCAAATCTACGTTCATGACGATATACCGATTGGCAACGCCGTAAACGTCTATTTCCTGCTCGGGCAATACGATCATGCCCTCGAGGCAACTCAGGAGGCGATGCGGCGCAATCCCGGCAGCCGCATCTGGAATGGAAACCTCGTCAGTTCTTACCTGGCGTTGGGGAAATTGCCGGAAGCCAAGGCTGCGGCTGAGTCGGCGCGAGCCCGCCAACTTGATAGCCCGTGGCTCCATATTTGCCTCTACCTGATTGCCTATGAGCAGAGAGACACGCAGGAGATGGCTCGGCAAGCCGCTCTATTGAAGGGTGCACGGGAGTTTGAAGACATTCTGCTTGACTACCAAGCTCAGGCCGCGGCTCGTGAAGGAAGGTTGAATGAGTCTCGCTCGATTTCAAAGCGGGCAGTCGAAATGGCGATGGACGCTAAGCAACCAGACACCGCGTCTCTCTATTTGGCCCAGGCGGCCTTGAACGATGCCTGGGCCGGAAACCGGACCCAAGCCCGGCAGCAGGCGCAAAAAGCTCTGCAGCTCTCTTCGGGACGCGAAGGAGAAGCAGTTGCCGCAGTAGCGTT
>PLST01000567.1:8842-9252 GCA_003164255.1 Acidobacteriaceae bacterium
CATCCTCAGCGAACTTGCTGTAGCCGCGCCCACCGAATTTGGCTCTCATGCAGTGGATCGTGTAGCCTTTCTGACCTGCTATTCCATCTACTTCCGTGGCGAGGCATATCTTGCCGCCCGACAGGGAGCACAGGCGGCCGCGGAGTTTCAAGAAATCCTCGATCATCCACAGCTGACTCTGACTGACCCTGTCAGTGCCATGGCTATCCTCGGGCTCGCGCGTGCCTATGAGCTTTCCGGCGATCGCGCCAGGAGTATTTCCACTTACAAGAACTTCCAGAATCTTTGGAAAAATGCCGACTCGGGCCTCACGCCTTTTTCGCAAGCAAAAACGCTACGATAAGCACTCGGAATTCACCAAAACTTCCGGTCACTCTCGCGCACTTGTCAAGAGCTTCGCACCCCCCCCC
>PLST01000567.1:9262-10381 GCA_003164255.1 Acidobacteriaceae bacterium
GTGATCTACAAATGGACATGGGATTTCAATGGGTGGCAGAAGGCTGGTAGGATTCTGCAAGGCTGTGGAGCGTCGATCCGCGGAGTGCGGACTCCAGTTTCAGAGCAAAATATCGGCTCGTTCTGTATCACCGACGCGCGTCATCCAGCATGCGTTGCCGAAGATGGAGCACGGTAGATCGCTGTGCCGCCCTGCCACTAACGTTGTAACGAGTGCGGGATTGATTGTAATCCGCAATTAGGCCGGATTGCGGCTAGCGGGAAGCGAAAACATAGGAAATTTGTCGGAAAGAGCGCGCTATTTCAGTGCTTTTAATCCCTTCTGGCATTGTCATTTGGCCTCTAGAGGGCTAATTATTGATTCTAAAGGGCGCTTATGTGATCGCTCCGGCGCAAGACGAGGGCGTCGAGGATCCGCAGGCCTGCCCAACGCTGCAGGAGAAACAGCGCGCGGAACTCTGCTGCCTTCTCGTAGACATAGCCACGTGCGGAGGCGCAGAAGAGTTCGACTGCGTTGAGCAGGTCGTTGAACTGCTCGGGAGTCAGAGGCTGGGGGGGGCTCGCAATCCACTGGTATTCCCTTCCAGGAGGCGACCGGGGTCTTCTCAAGGCACCCGGTATCGACCATGTAATCGAGGAAGGCAATCAAATAGCCCTGAAACTTCCGGAGTGACCACCCTTTCATTTTGCTGTAGGGAGCAACAGCGTCGGGACCCCATTCTCCCCGCCATTCGTCGAGCCTGATCCGCGTTAATTCAGCAACGGTCTGAATGTTGTGGACCTCTGCCCACCCGCGAATACGCTTTACCACGCTTTTATGTTTCCGCAGCGAGCTTTTTGCCTTAACGTCTTTAGCTTTGGTTGTGAGCCACAGGTCCGTGGCTTTGTCAATAGTCATCGACGTGGCAGCCTGAGCTGTGAACATCGCCGTGAGGCCCACTGCTACGATGCGCTCGATCTCCTTCAGCCGTTGCTTAAGCGGGTCACGTTTGTCCCTTTCGGCCTGGGCCATCTGCTCGGCCTTTTCCCAACTGCGCGTCTTGGCTGAGATTGGACGGTCCTTGCCGTTTTCGTAGATGTAGATGTGTTTACGACAATTGCAGTCTTTGTAATCCTGCCC
>PLST01000567.1:10397-10692 GCA_003164255.1 Acidobacteriaceae bacterium
GCAGCGCGCTGGGAGCCACACCGGGGAACACACCCGGGATCATACCCGGAACCGCGTTCGGGACCAGAGCCTGCAATGCGGCCTGGATCATCGTCGGAACTGCGCCTGGAAGCAGCGTCTGCAACCCGCCCGGGAGCGCACTTGCGGTTCCAAGAGCGGGTGATAGGCTGCCGCGAGAGGGCTCCTGCCGGAACTCGCCGTGTTAAGGGCTGCGAGCAGGAGTCCTAATATTTGGGAGGAGTTATCCATGAAGCTATCCCCTTGAAAAGGTTATGGATAGCTGAAGATTTGGTGG
>PLST01000234.1:0-2674 GCA_003164255.1 Acidobacteriaceae bacterium
GGAGAAGCCCGACCGCGACTACACCAACGCGCAGGAGGCTGAAAAAGCCTATCGGGACATGATCAACATGTTCCCTGACTCCTCCCTGATTCCGCGCGCCAAGCAGAAGCTGCGCGATGTGCAGGAAGTGCTGGCCGAGCGCGAAACATCGATCGGCATGTACTACGAGAGCCGCGAGAACTACAACGCCTCCATTGCCCGCCTAAGAACCGTGGTTGATACCTATCCGCTCTACTCCAAGAGCGACCAGGCCCTGCTCGCCATCGGCGATGCCTATGCCGGCGAAGCGCACAATGTGCTCATCGCTCCCGGCGTGCCCGGCGCAATTCGCGAGCGGTTGGCTTCGACCTACCAAGACCGCGCCGCCGAAGCCTACGGCAAGGTGATTACGCGCTACCCCATGGCTCCGCACGTTGAAGACGCGCGTGACCGCCTTGTCGCCATGAACCGCCCCGTACCCGAGCCCACCCAGGCGGCCATCGCCGAGAGTGACGCCGAGGAGCGCAGCCGCCAGGCCCTGCACTTTACTGACAAGACCCTCGGCCTCATCAAGCGCGGGCCCACGGTGGTTGAAGCCGTACACGTGGGCGAGCCTTCGCTCGACGATCCCAAGCGCACACTGGCGCCCGATGTCACGCAGGAAAACAAGGACATCGCCCTGGCCGCCGTGAATGCAGGCAAGCCCTCCGCTCCCCCGGCCGCAGTTACTCCGTCGGGATCAAATGAGCCGCCGCGTACCGATCATCCGTCTGACGCGCCGCTGCAATTGGAAGCTCCCGCAGGCGGAACCGGCGTGGGTGCTGAGATCATCAGCGCCCCCTCAACCGATCCCAATGCCGTGGTCAAGCCGGTTGGCACCGTCAGCTCCGCTCTTCCTGCCGCAGAAAAACCGGCTGAAGCTCCCGTACAGGTAAACGAAATCAAGCCCGGCACGCAGCCCGCGCAGCCCATGGCCACCGGCAAGGGCAAGAAGCCCAAGACCGACCTCAGCGACGAATCCTCCAGCAAGAAGAAGAAAAAGAAGGGTATCGCCAAGATCAACCCCTTCTAGCTAGCCCCTAGCCGTACCCTTTCAACCAAGGCCGCATCCCACCAGGTGCGGCCTTTGTTTTCCCCACGCTCCAACTTGGTATTACAATATAAGCAGCGGTAATACCAGGAGCTCCCAATGGAAACCACGGTCACCAGCAAAGGCCAGGTCACGATCCCCAAGCAGTTGCGGAATGCCTTGAACCTTCAGCCTGGCTCTAAAGTAGTCTGGGAGGTGAACGAGGCAGGGGAACCGGTTCTGCGTAAAACTGGGCCCGAGTCCGAAACTCGCCCGGACCGCTTCGATCGCGCCGTGGGAGCCTCCGAAATCAAGTGGAATGGCACAACCGACGAATTCATGGAACTGATTCGCGGTTATTCCAATGATCCTGATTGACGCCAATGTAATCCTCGACATCTGGGATCGCGACCCCGTTTGGCATTCATGGTCGGCTGGCCAGCTGCGCAGGCTTTCGATGCTTCATCAACTGGCAATCAACCCGATCGTTTATGCGGAAGTCTCAGCCAGATTCTCTATCCCCGCCAACCTCGATCAAAAGCTGGCCGATTTGGAAGTGGACGTTCTCGATATTCCTCGACCAGCCGCCTTCCTGGCTGGCAAGGCGTTCCTGCAATATCGTCGCAAGGGCGGATCGAAAGGCAATGTCCTCGCCGACTTCTTCATCGGGGCACACGCCGCAGTGTTAGCCTGTCCCCTGTTGACCCGGGACACCCGCCGCTATGCTGCTTTCTTCCCCACCGTCCGACTCATATTCCCCAGCGCCTGATCTGCTAAAGTCCCCTCATCTGTTAAAGTTGAGGCTAGTCCCCTTGGCTCGAAACCCCCTGTTTTCAAAAGGGTCTCGACCCCTGGGGCTCGCCCAACGACCCCCATGCCTCACGACCTGCCTAAAGCCTACGACCCGACCGCCATTGAAGACCGCTGGGCCGAATACTGGGTCCGCGAGAACCTCTTCGCGCAGCCTACTCCCGATGCAGCCCACCAGGACCAAGGCGCCGAGAACGATCCTGCCGGCAAATCCGCTGGCAAGTCCCCCTTCACCATCCTGCTGCCCCCGCCCAACGTCACTGGTCGCCTGCACATGGGCCACATGCTCAACCAGACAGAGATGGACATCCTCACCCGCTGGCGGCGCATGAGCGGCCGCCGCGCCCTCTGGCTCCCCGGAACCGACCACGCCGGCATTGCCACCCAGATGATGGTGGAGCGGCAGTTGACCGCTGAAGGCACCAGCCGCCAGCAATTGGGCCGCGAAGCCTTCGTCGACCGCGTGTGGGAATGGAAGCGCCACTACGGCGGCGCCATCCTCGACCAGATGAAGCGCCTTGGCGCCTCGGTTGACTGGCAGCGCGAATACTTCACCATGGATGAGCGGCTGTCGGTAGCGGTTAGAGAGGCATTCGTCCGTCTCTACGAGCAGGGGCTCATCTATCGCGGCGCGTACATCGTCAACTGGTGCCCACGCTGCCAGACCGCCATCAGCGACCTCGAAGTGGTGTACGACGAGCACAAGGGCCACCTGTGGGAGATCCGCTACCCGGTCATCGGCGCAGACGGCAAAGACACCGGCGAGTTCTTGACAGTTGCCACTACCCGCCCCGAGACCATGCTCGGCGACGTCGC
>PLST01000234.1:2721-3550 GCA_003164255.1 Acidobacteriaceae bacterium
GCCCGCAAGCGCATCGTCGCCGACCTCGAGGAGCAGGGCCTCCTGGCCGCCGTCAAGGACTACACCAACAACGTTGGCCATTGCGACCGCTGCAAGACCGTTGTCGAGCCGCGCCTCTCCACGCAGTGGTTCGTCAAGATTCAGCCGCTCGCTGACAAAGCCATCGCCGCCGTCAAGCCCGATGCCCAGGGCAACAAGGCCATCCGCTTTACGCCGGAGATGTACGAAAAGACCTACCTCAACTGGATGGAAAACATCCACGACTGGTGCATCTCGCGCCAGCTCTGGTGGGGCCATCGCATTCCCGCGTGGCATTGCGGCGTCTGCCACAAAATCACCGTCGCGCGTGTCGATCCCACCGCCTGCTCGCACTGCAACTCAGCTGAAATCACGCAGGAAACTGATGTGCTCGACACCTGGTTCTCCTCGGGCCTGCTGCCCGTCTCCGTCTTCGGCTGGCCGAATTTCACCAATACTTCGGGTGCCCCCGGTCCCTCGCACTCGGGGACCGGGGAAAATGAAGAAAACCGCGCCGACTTCGACGCCTTCTATCCAACAAGCCTGCTCGTCACCGGCTTNNGCATGATCATGCTCGGCTGCTGGTTTGCCGGCGACGTCCCCATGCCCGACGGCTCTCCGCGTCCCCTCGCCGAATCTGTTCCCTTCAAAGAGGTCTACATCCACGCCCTGGTCCGCGACGNNATGTCCAAGACCAAGGGCAACGTCATTGACCCCATTGAGATCGTCAAGGAATTCGGAACTGATGCTGTGAGGTTCACGCTGGCCTCTATGGCCTCGCCCGGTACCGACATTGCCTTCAACGTGGCCC
>PLST01000234.1:3580-4609 GCA_003164255.1 Acidobacteriaceae bacterium
ATGCCCAAGGTTGCCAACGACGCTCCACTCGAAGAGCGCTGGATCGTCGCCGAGCTCAATTCGACCGCGGCCAGAGTCAGCACTGCGCTCGCAAACTATCGTTACGACGACGCAGCCAACATCATCTACCAGTTCTTCTGGGGCAGCTTCTGCGACTGGTACCTCGAGATCGTCAAGCTGCGTCTCGACTTCAATGCCAAAGGTGATGTGAACGCGACCACCGGCGCTGTCCTCGAAGAATACAAGGAGACACGCGCCGCCCTGACGACTCTGGTCTCGGTCTTCGAAGCTGCGCTGCGCCTGCTCTCGCCCTTCATGCCATTCCTCACGGAAGAGCTCTGGCACGCTCTCTACGACGGCAATCCGCCAGCCAAGTCGATCGCGCTCACCCGCTATCCGCAAGCCGCGGAAACCATCGATGACGACGCCCTTAACGCAATGGCTCTCGTGCAGAATCTCATCGTTGAAATCCGCACCCTGCGCAAAGAAATTGGCGTGGAAGAGAGAGCTAATACGCCGGTTGAGATTAGAACAGAACTGATTTATCAAGAGCTCTTCGGGAAATCGAGCGCCATCGTCGAGCGCCTCGCCCGCGCCAGCGAAATCCGCTTCGTCCCCAAAATCTCTGCGGGCCTCGCCAGCCATTCAACGCCCAATTTCGACGTGGCCGTCGTTTACGAGCGCAGCATCGACGTTCCCGCCGAGCGAGAACGCTTGACAAGAGACATCGCGAAGTATGAGAAAGGTCTGGCCGCCGCCGAACGTCAGTTAGGCAACGAAAGCTTTCTGGCCAAAGCGCCATCCAATATAGTCGAGGGCCTCAAAAAGCAGGAATCCGAAACGCGCGCGCTGTTAGAAAAAGCCCGCGCAGCACTGAACGCGTTACCAAGCGCATAACCGGTCCCGGTCTTTGTTTTCTGACCACTGACCACTGTTCACTGACCACTGACCTATGGACTGGAAAAGCACACGCATTGACGCGCTGTTGGAGCAGGCACTGGTTGAAGACCGCGCCGTGTCCGACTCCAC
>PLST01000234.1:4621-5411 GCA_003164255.1 Acidobacteriaceae bacterium
GTTCGCGCCCATCCCGGCCAGGTGCTCGCCGTCATTCGCCACAATGCCCGCGCCCTGCTCAGTTGCGAGCGAGTGATCCTGAACCTCATGCAGCACTTGAGCGGCGTCGCCACGCTCACCCGCCAGTTCGCTGACGCCATCCAGGGAACACACGCTCACGTGCTCGACACCCGCAAGACCGTACCCGGCCTGCGCGTGCTTGAAAAGTACGCTGTGATGTGCGGAGGAGGAACCAACCACCGCATCGACCTCGCCTCCGGCATTCTCATCAAGAACAACCACATCGCTCTCGGCGGCGGACTGCCCACAGTCCTCACCCGCGCCCTCGAGCGCCGCAAAAAAGGCCAGCGCGTGCAGGTTGAGGTCCGCACCTCGCAGGAGCTTGAAGAAGCGCTCAAGTATGGGGCCGAAGCCATCCTGCTCGACAACATGTCGCCGAAAGAAGTAAAGCAATCCGTCGAGCGCATCAGGCGAGAGACCGCAGGCGAGCTGCCCGTCGAGCAGGGGGGCCGCTGGATTCCCACCGAAGCCTCGGGCGGAATCCGGCTTGAGACCATCCGCTCCTACGCCGAGACCGGCGTGGACTTTATCTCAGTAGGCGCGCTCACCCACTCCGCCAAAGCCGCCGACATTTCCATGACCATCACGGCCGAATAATGTTTGATCTGGCCGCTCTCGAATCCGCTGGCGACGATGGCCTCGGCGGCACCATCTTTGCCGGCCATCTCCACTTCTCGCCCGTCGCCGACTCCACGAATGACGACGCTCTCACCGCAGCCCGCCAGGGCGC
>PLST01000216.1 GCA_003164255.1 Acidobacteriaceae bacterium
TGGAGGCCATGCGGCTCGTGAAGTCCGCACATGCCTCAGCCACTCCGATCGACCTGCACGCATCGCTTGCGCTCAGCCTGGTTGGAGCCGCGTGCTCCTTCCTGGCCGGATTGCTCGCCCTCAAGTGGCTGAGCAGCTGGCTCGAATCGGGCCGCTGGCATTGGTTCGGCGTCTATTGCCTTATCGCCTCCGTCGCCGTCTTCTACCTGCATGCACTCGGGCTCTAGGCAGCTGCAGCGGGTTGCGCGGATTTGGGCGCCGCTCACATCTTCTGCATCAGAATCGTACCGCTCTCAGCACCAGCAACGGTCCCGCTCAAGACCACCTTCTGCCCCACGCCGGTCATTGAAACAATGAGCACATTGCGTGTGCCCGGCTCGCGGCGGACCAGGTGCGTGACGTCGGCTCCATCCTGCTCGAGCTTCAGGTCGCCGATGCCGGTCACCGCGCCCGTCTCTGCAATCAGCCGGATCCGGTACTGCGTGGCCTCAGTCATCTTGCTCGTTAAATCCACGGCCAATCGGCCCTCAACCCAATGCCCCACGGTGTTGTCAGCCCACAACGTCGCCGTTGCATTCCAGGTTGCGGGAGCAGGCGCACCCACATGGAACGCCGCCAGACGCCGGATGCGCGCCTCACCCACACTTTCGGTGACCACCAGCCGCAGCGCGGCAAACTCTCCCACCGCAACAGGCACAATCCGCTTGTGCCCAATGGAACTGCCCGCGTAGAGCTCGCTCCACTTTCCGCCCGATTGCCCTTCAAGCCGAAAGCTGCGCACGCGCTGTCCGTAGCGGAGATCTTCCTCAAGAATCACATGGTCCACGCGTTCGGCTACGCCTAGCTTGAGCTCAACTCGCTCGCCCTGCCCTTTGGTTTCTGCCACGCTCCTGCCGAATCGCCGTCTGATCTCGTCGCCGAATTCCTTGGCGCGCGAAAAGTCCGCATCCGCCATGTGCCCGTGCCGGTTCGGAGGAATATTCAAGAGCAACTGCGCGCCTCGTCCCACGGATCGGTAGTACACCTCGATCAACTGGTCGAGCGTCATCAGATTCTTTTCGTTCTTCGTGCTCCAGAACCAGTTCGGCCGGCGGATCGAAACGTCACATTCAACACCCACCCACGCGTCGCCGTCGGGATCGCCCAGCAGCGACGTCGATGTTCCGCTGGTGGCGTCGGCTTTCGACTCCGCATTCCACAAGGGGTAAGGCGCAAAGCCCATCTCCGTGCCCACCCAGCGGATGGTCGCGTCCGGCCCCTGAAAGATGGCCGCATGCGCCGCGTATTTGCTCACCAGGTCGTGCGCCGGCACCACGCTCGACCCATCGAACCACACTTCCACCATTTCGCCGTAGCGCGTGAGCACTTCGGTGAGTTGCTCGCGGTACATCGCGTTGTATCTGGCCTGCGTGGCGGCATCCTTGCACACGCCGCCCAGCCCAGCGCCAAAATTTCTGTCGCGCGGCGAAAGATAAACGCCCAGCCGCAACCCGCGCTTCCTGCAGGACGCCTCAAGGTCGGCCAGCACGTCACCCTTGCCGCCCTTCCAGGGCGTGTTGCGGATGCTATATTCGGTGGTCTGGGTCTGCCACATGCAGAAGCCGCCCTCGTGCTTGGCCACAAACACGATGTATCGTGCGCCCAGGTTGGCGGCGCATTCAGCCCAGTTGTCGGTATCAATGTCAGGATCGATTGCGCTCAGCGGCGTGGAGAGATCGTCGCCTTCCTTGTCCTGCCAGGTATTGGGCGCAATGTGGACAAACATCCCGATCTCAAGATCGTGCCACGCAAGCTGATCTACCGAAGGAATCGCGCGCGGAGTCTTGGCTGCTTGTCCTTGAACTGCACGCAAGGGCCAGACTGCCACCGCAGCCGCTGCACCCTTGAGAAAGCCACGCCGGTCAAACTCTGAAATTAACATTCGTGTCTTGCCTTTCTAGTGCCGATCCGGAAGGTTGAATTCTATGAGCCGAGGCGCAGGCTGCGCAAAGCTCCGCCCCCGCGACGGGAATGCGCGCGCAAAATTCGGTTCTTTTCGGAAGGTTAAAGGGCCCGAAATCAGTTCGGGGTGCCGGCAGTTTCGGCGGAGTCAAAGGTGCACTCGCCGCACTGGCACGCGCGACGCAGATACTCCCATGAATAGATTCCACCGGAGTGGCCATCCTGCCAGTTGAACTGCAGAGCGTAACGGCCAACGGGCTGCGCGCTTTTGGGCTTCGCGGGAGGCGTATACATAGGCAGCACAGCAGCAGGCTTCGGCTTCGGTTGCCCCGCCTTGCGGCCCTCCTGCTTGCGCTGATCGATGCAGGTGGCGCAGGGACAGGCTTCGCGCAGCCACGCAAAGGTCCACGAACTCTTGTGGCCGTCGGCCCAGTCAATCTCAAGGCCTTTGCCCTCCGAAAGGAGTACGCGGACCTTTTCCGGCGTCATGGCAATGCGCGGCAGAGGTTTGTTCTCAGCGTTCTCGCGCTCCTGCTCTTCCTTCGTGGCAAAGCGAATGCCTTCGTGGCTCATGAGTACAGTTTACAGGGTACAGTGATCAGTGGTCAGGCCCTCGGTCAGGTGTTCCGCGCTTTCTAATCCCTATTCCCTGTTCTTATCCGTTTCTCCAGAAGAACCATGCCGCCATCGAGAGCCCGATGACGACGACCATGCCGCGCAGCACCTTTTGGGGAACCAGCTTGGCGAAACGCGCCGAGCTATATCCGCCGACTGCGGCCGCAACCATCGCAGCCAGGCAGAGCCGCCACACCACTTGCCCGTCGATGATGAAAATGACAAAGGCGATGCCGTTGGCCATCAGGTTGGTGAGCACCTTGAGCGCGTTGATCTCGTGAATGTCCGTGTAGCCGAAAAGGGCGAGGAGTGTCATGAAGAGGAAGCCCGCCCCCGCGCCAAAGTAGCCCACATAGAAGCTGACCGCCATGGTCGCAAAGAAAAGTGGCAGGCGGCGGGGCTGCGCATGACCCGCGAGCCTGCCCTTGCGCCGCTCAAGCCAGCGCGTCACCGGTCCGCTGGCCGCAAAGATGGAGGCGGCGCCGAGCAGCAGCCACGGCACCAGGTGCAGGAAGGTCGTCTGCGGCGTATTCAGCAGCACGACCGCACCCGCCGTTCCGCCAAGCAGTCCGGCCACTCCCATNNGGCGGAATCCCCATACCGAGCAGCGCAGGAAACGAGAGGAATGAGCCGCCACCCGCAATGGCGTTGAGCACTCCGGCCAGAAACGCAGCCACCACCAGCCAGACAAAGTGCCAGTCAATGGTTGCGGGGAAAAGAGAGGAAAGGACCATCCGGATTATTGTAGTGGCCGCCGCAGAGAACCCCACGCAAAGCGCCACCCAATTGCGTTCGGCACCTCGCCAAAAAACTTCTATCCTCAACAGAACCAACCGAGTATTCTCTTCACATGCCAAGGCTTCCCCGCCGTTTTCCGCACCTTGTAGGGCTTGTTCTCGCCATCGCTGCCTCGCCTCTTGCTTTGCACGCTGCCACGCCCTCACAAGCTGCACCCGCCCAAAGCCCGGCGCTCGCCATCGATGGATTGGGCAAAGGCGTGACACCGCTTGGCGGACCCTGGCAGTTCCACCTGGGAGATGATGCGTCCTTCGCCCTGCCCCAGACGGCCGACGCCACCGGCCTGCAGGGATGGGAAGCGCTGAGTCCGGACGCGACCTGGGGCGCCCAAGGTCATCCCGCCTACACCGGCTATGGCTGGTACCGCAAGCACCTCCACCTGACCACATCGCCCGGCGCAGAGCCAGACATCGCGATGCTCATCCGCCATATCGACGACGCCTACGAGATTTACTGGAACGGCAAGCTGGTAGGCCATTACGGCACCATGCCGCCCAACTCATCGTATCTGTGGACCCCGCCGCCGCAGACATTTGGACTGGGACCGATCCGAGACGGTGTACTGGCTTTGCGCGTGTGGAAAGCGCCGCTGAACTCCTTTGACACCGATCAGCTGGGCGGGCTCAACTATGCGCCCGTAATCGGCAGCCCCAGTGCAATTACGGCCCTCAAGGCGCAGTCGGACTACTCATGGCTGCGCAGCCGCCAATATACGTTCGGACTGACTTCGCTCTATGTCCTGGTGGCGTTGCTTGGTCTGCTTGCCTGGTTGCGCAACCGTTCGCAGAACGTACTGCTGTGGCTCGCGGTCTTTTGCGCCGCGCCTCCAACCTCCACGTTTCTTGTAGGCCTGCGCCTTCCTTTTACCTACAACTTTGCGCTTGGCTGGCTGCAGCCGGTTCTGGCCATTCAGGATATTGGTCTCTGGTTCCTGCTCCTCTATCTCCTCAAGCTCAATGAGGTCGGATGGCTCTACCGACTTACGCGCATTATTGCCATTGTCAGCATCGTCTCCGCATCGCTTGACGGCTTGCTCACGCTGAACGACTGGAGCGATCCGCGCATCACCATGTGGGCGCAGATCGCAGACGCCACGCTCACCTTGATCTTCACGGTGCTTGAGGCTTATCCGTTACTGCTGGTGGGCATGGCGCTGCGCAAGAAGCTCGACCTGTCAACATGGCTTCTTGCGATTGCAGCCTTCATCGCCGAAATGCTCTCCGTGGTCCGCATCGCGGTTGAACAAGGCAGCCGCTATACCCACTGGACCATCGGGAACAAGTTGACGGCACCACTGTTTACCATCAACGGAAACGTCTTCATTCCACAGACGATCACCAACTCGCTGCTGCTGCTGGCAATCATCTACGCTGCCTACCGCTATGTCCGCGATGCGATTCACCGCCAGGGCGCACTGGAACAGGAGTTCAAGAGCGCCCGCGAGCTTCAGCAGGTTCTCATTCCAGATGTGCTGCCGGAGTTGCCGGGCTTCGCTGTGACCAGCGCCTATCGCCCGGCGCAGGAGGTGGGCGGCGACTTCTTCCAGATCATTCCCCTCGAGGGCGAGAGCGCGGGGTCCACGATGATTCTGCTTGGCGACGTCAGCGGCAAAGGCCTTAGGGCCGCCATGACGGTGTCGCTGATCGTCGGCGCAACGCGCACGCTTGCCAAGTTTGCGCCCAATCCAGCCGAACTGCTTTCTGAACTCAACACACGCTTATTCGGCCGCATGCAGTTCGGCTTTACCACCTGCCTGGCAATGCGCCTTTCGCCCGATGGCCGTTGCACCATCGCCAGCGCCGGACACCCCGCGCCCTTCCTCAATCAGCACGAGCTCGACCTGCCCGGCGCGCTTCCACTCGGTGTTGTTGCTGACGCTGTGTACAAAGAGACAACCGTCAACCTGGGCGAGGGCGACCACTTCGCGCTTTATACCGACGGCCTCCTTGAAGCGCGCAGCCCGAGCGGAGAGATCTTCAGTTTCGCGCGGCTCGACGCACTGTTTTCGTCGCGGCCCAACGCGGACCAGGCGACGCAGGCCGCTGTCGACTTCGGCCAGGACGACGACATTACCGTGCTCACGCTCACGCGACTGGCAACCGGTCAGAGGGCGTCCACCGCGCTCAGCACACCCGGCTTCGCACCTGCTTGAGGGTGGGAAGCCACTATTGAAGTTGCAGTATATTGTTGAAAAATAATAAGATAACTTCTTCTTCTAAATATTAGCGTTTTACACTCATATTTTATGAATCAAATGTGCTATAGTTTCATCAGATTGGTTGAGTGGCTGGCCCAACGGCCCGCCCGACCATCAAGAATCCATCACTGGAGGACAATTTCCATGGCTATTACTCGTTGGGACCCATTCCGTGAAGTCGTAGCATTGCAGAATCGCGTGAACTCGTTGTTCCGCGACATGAACGAAACCGACAGCCCGTTGACGACGGCTGCTTTTGTGCCGGCCGTCGATGTGTATGAGGACGAGAAGAAAGTGATGCTGAAGCTCGAAGTGCCCGGCATCGACCAGAAGGATCTTGACGTGAGCGTCGAGAACAACACGCTCACCGTGAAGGGCGAGCGCAAGTTTGAGAGCGAGGAGAAGGAAGAGAACTTCCATCGCATCGAGCGCCGTTACGGCAGCTTCTTCCGCGCCTTCACGCTTCCTTCAACGGTGGACACCGAGCATGTGCAGGCGAGCTACAATGCAGGCGTGTTGAAGCTGGAGCTGGCCAAGAAGCCCGAGGCCCAGCCAAAGCAGATCAAGATCAACGTGGCTGCGTAAGAGCAGTGAACAGTGGACAGTGGTCAGTTTTCCACGGGCCGGAGGGAAGAAACGATCCCTCCGGCCTTATCCGTAAACACTGAAAAGCAATTCGCAGCGCAAGGTGCTTAACATCAAAAATGGTGGGTGTGCATTTGTTCTTAACTGACCACTGTTCACTGACCACTGACCACTGAGGTATTCATGGCGATACGCGGAGACAAATTTACGGTGAAGTCGCAGCAGGCGATTCAGCTGGCGCAGGAGCACGCCGCGGAGCTCGGCAATCCCGAGATGCAGCCGGTGCACCTGTTGCTGGCGCTGCTTGAGGACCGCGAGGGCGTAATTCCCTCGGTGCTTGAGAAGATTGGTGTGCCTACGGAGCGGCTGGAGAGCGATCTGCACGGGATCGAGGACAAACTGCCTCGCGTTTCCGGTTCGGCCGCGCAGCCGGGCCTGAGCTCCGCCCTCAACAAGGCGCTGGACCAGGCGTTCAAAGAGGCTGCGAACTTCAAGGACGAGTACGTTTCGACCGAGCACCTGCTTCTGGGCATCGCCAGCCTGAAGAGCGACCCGGCGCGCGAAGCACTGGTGGCGCTGGGCGCAACGCACGAGGCAATCCTGCAGGCGCTCACGTCCGTCCGCGGATCGCAACGCGTGACCGACCAGAATCCGGAAGGCAAATTCCAGGCCCTCGAAAAATACGCCAAAGATCTCACTGAACTCGCGCGCCGCGGCAAGCTCGACCCCGTCATCGGCCGCGACGAAGAAATTCGCCGCGTGATCCAGGTCCTCAGCCGCCGCACAAAGAACAATCCCGTCCTCATTGGCGAACCCGGCGTGGGCAAAACTGCCATCGTCGAAGGCCTCGCCCGACGCATCGTCTCAGGCGACGTGCCGGAGAGCCTCAAAGACAAGCGCGTCATCTCGCTCGACCTCGGCTCCATGCTGGCCGGCGCAAAATACCGCGGCGAGTTTGAAGATCGCCTGAAGGCCGTGCTCAAAGAAATTGACGAAGCCAACGGCCAGATCATTCTGTTCATCGACGAACTGCACACGCTTGTCGGGGCGGGCGCGGCCGAGGGCGCCATTGACGCCAGCAACATGCTCAAGCCCGCCCTGGCCCGCGGAGAACTGCGCGCCATTGGCGCCACCACGCTCAACGAATACCGCAAGTACATTGAGAAGGATGCGGCGCTCGAACGGCGATTCCAGATTGTGTACGTGGGCGAACCGAACGTGGAAGACACGATCGCGATTCTGCGCGGCCTGAAGGAGCGTTACGAGGCGCACCACAATGTGCGCATCAAGGACGCGGCCATTGTTGCCGCGGCGACACTTTCGCATCGCTACATCAGCGACCGCTTTCTGCCGGACAAGGCCATCGACCTGGTGGACGAGGCTGCCGCTTCGCTGGCCATCCAGATCGGCTCAGTGCCGACGGAGATCGATCAGTTGGAGCGCGACGCCACATCCCTCGAAATCGAGCGCGCGGCGTTGAAGCGCGAAACAGACTCGAACAGCCGCAACCGCATGAAGGAAGTGGAGCGCGAGTTGGCGACCTTGAAGGAGCAGATTACTGCCCTGCGTGCGCGCTGGACCAGGGAGCGCGAAGCCATCAACCGAGTGGGCGAGTTGAAGAAGAAAATCGAGTCGCTGCGCTTTGAAGCCGAAGAGCAGACCCGCAAGGGACAGCTCGATCGCGCCGCGCAGATCCAGTATGGTGAACTGCCCAAACTCGAAGCGGAGCTGAAAAAGCTGAATGCCGTGCAGGACGACGCAGGAAAGGAAAGTGCCGGCGTTGCCCGCATGCTGAAAGAAGAGGTCGACGAGGAAGACATTGCCAAGATCGTGAGCAAGTGGACCGGCATTCCCGTCTCCCGCATGTTGGAGGGCGAAGTGACAAAACTCGTCCAGATGGAAGACCGCTTGCGCGAGCGCGTCGTTGGCCAGGATGCCGCGCTGACCGTTGTCGCCAATGCCATCCGCCGTTCACGCGCCGGCCTCAGCGATCCAAAGCGTCCCATCGGCAGCTTCATCTTCCTNNGAGTACATGGAGAAGCACGCCGTCGCGCGTCTCATAGGCGCGCCTCCGGGCTACGTTGGCTACGACGAAGGCGGCCAGCTGACCGAGGCTGTGCGGCGGCGTCCCTACGCAGTCATCCTTTTCGACGAAATCGAAAAGGCGCACCCCGACGTTTTCAACATACTGCTGCAAGTGATGGACGATGGACGATTGACAGACGCCAAGGGCCGGACCGTGGATTTCAAAAACACGATTCTCATCATGACGTCGAACCTGGGCGCGAGCATGCTCATCGGCGACGCGCTCAAAACCGAGCACGACTACGACATGGCGCGCGAGAGCGTAATGCGCGTGCTGCGCGAGCACTTCCGTCCGGAGTTCCTGAATCGCGTCGACGATACGGTGATCTTCCGCTCGTTGGGCAATGCGCAGTTGGGCCAGATCCTCGACATGCGCCTCAACGATCTCGGCAAGCTGCTGGAAGACCGCGCCATCTCGCTCGAACTCACCGAGCCCGCGCGCCAACTCATCCTGGCCGCAGGTTCCGATGCTGCTTACGGAGCGCGTCCCCTCAAGCGCGCGCTGCAGCGAATGGTGCAGGACCCGCTCGCCATCAAGATTCTGAATGGTGAAGTCCTGCATGGCTCGCACGTGCGCATCGACGTGGATCGCAAGTCGAACCAGCTCCACTTCGAACCCATGACCCGCGAGGCCATGGCGTA
>PLST01000293.1 GCA_003164255.1 Acidobacteriaceae bacterium
GCAAGGGTCACCACCAACCGAGTCACCATTGCCACCTTCCCCATCCTCGGCTACAGCCTCACCTCCGACACGGTTCCGCAAACCGATCTTTGGGAAATTGCGACATACGACCTCAAGCCGCCGCTCAATCGTGCCACTGGCGTCAGTACCGTTGCGGTGCAGGGCGGCCAGGTGCCGGAGTTCCATGTCGTTCCCAATCCCGCCTTGCTGCTCGCCTCCGGTGTCACCATTCAAGACCTCGTCAATGCCATCCAGGCTTCGAACATCGTCGATTCGCCCGGCCTTTACGAAGCCAACCACGAGTTGATCCTGGGGCTCGTCGGAGCGCAGGTGCACGATGCTGACGGACTGCGCCAGCTTGTAGTCAAAACCACGCCCGCAGGCGCGCCGGTCCGCATTGCCGATGTGGCAACCGTTGTGCAGGCCACTATGCCGGTCTACACCACCGTCACTGCCAACGGAAAACAAGCGGTGCTCCTCACCATCTCCCGTCAACCAACGAGCAATGCGGTTGCCGTCGCCGATGCGGTCGCCGCCGAGATAACCGAGCTCCGCAAAAATCTGCCGCCAGGCGTCAAACTCGATCTCTTTTACGATCAGTCGCAGCTGGTGCGCGACAGCATCTCCAGCGTCCGCGACGCCATCGCCATCGGCGTAGTTCTGGCCTGCATCATCCTTTTTCTCTTCCTGCGCGACTGGACCTCCTCCTTGATTGCCGGCCTCGTCATTCCCGTCACCATCGCCATCACGGTGCTGGCCCTCTGGCTCATCGGAGAAACTTTCAACCTCATGACGCTGGGCGGCCTCGCCGCCGCCATCGGCCTCGTCATCGACGACGCCATCGTGGTGGTCGAAAACATTGTCATGCACCGCGACGCCGGCGAATCCCGTGTTGAAGCTGTGCGAAAGGCTCTCAAAGAGATCGCAGCTCCCCTCATCGGCTCCACCATTACGCCGGTCGTTGTCTTTCTGCCGCTTGTCTCGGTAGGCGGCGTCACCGGCATCTTCTTCCGTGCGCTTGCCATCACCATGACCGCCGCGCTTCTCACATCGCTCATGCTCGCCGTCACCTGGACACCGGGCCTCAGCATCGTACTGCTCAAAGAACATGAATCTACGAAAGAGCGCGAAGAGCACCAGCCACGAGGGGTGCTCAGCCGCGTCCTTCAACTCCATAAGCAGGTTCTGGACTGGGCCCTCGCCAAGCCGCTCTGGGTCGGCGGCATATGCCTGGTTCTTGTCGCCGCCACATTTGTCGGCTATCAGGCTCTCGGGTCCGACCTTCTGCCCACGATGGACGAAGGCGGCTTTATCCTCGATTACCTCATGCCCGCGGGAAGTTCTTTGACCGAAACCAACCGCGTCCTTGAGCACGTTGAACGAATCCTCCGCGCCACTCCTGAAGTCGAAAGCACCTCACGCAGAACGGGGATGCAACTGGGCCTGGTTGCGGTCACTGAAGCCAACCAGGGCGACTTTACGGTGAAGCTCAAGGCCAAACGCAGCCGCTCCGTCGACGAGGTCATGGCCGATATCCGCGCCCAGATCAAAACCACCGAACCGGAGTTGGACATCGAACTCACCCAGGTCCTTCAGGACATGATTAACGATCTGTCCAATACACCCGAGCCGATCCAGATCAAAGTCTTCTCGAACGACACGGCCGCGTTGAATCAACTCGGCCCCAGAATCGGCGATGCCATCGGCAAGATCAAGGGCGTTGTGGACGTGCAAAACGGCATCGAGAACACCATCAGCGGTCCGGCTACCAACTTCCAGGTCGATCCCGTTGTGGCGGCCCGCCTCGGCTTCACTCCCGAAGAAGTTTCTCAAGATGCCACCGCGATTCTCGATGGAATTGCAACGGCCGACCCGCTCATCTCCAACGGTCGGCCCTACACCGTGCGCGTTCGTCTCGGCGATGATAGCCGGGCCTCGCTCGAGGCAATCCAGAACACCGTCTTCAACAGCAGTTCCGGCCATACGGCAACCCTGGGCTCGCTCGCCTCCATCGAACAGTTGCCGCCACAGAACGAAGTCCTGAAAGAGAATCTTCAGCGGCTTGTGGTGGTCACGGCGCAACTCGAGGGATCTGACCTCGGAACCGCAATGAATAAGGTGCAGCAGACCGTTGCCGGCCTTCACCTGCCCGGGTCCGTCCGCGTTGAATTCGGCGGAACCTACGAGGAGCAGCAGAATTCGTTCCACGACTTGCTGCGCGTGCTCCTGCTGGCCCTGGCTTTGGTGTTCGGCGTATTGCTCGCCGAGTTTCGCAACTTCCTCGCGCCCATTGCGATTCTCACTTCATCAGTACTTTCGATCTCAGGTGTGATCGCAGCTCTGCTAATTACGCACACCACCTTCAATGTGGCGTCATTCATGGGATTGATCATGGTCATCGGCATCGTAGCCAAGAACGGCATCCTGCTGCTCGACGCGGATGAAAAGTACAGGGACGCCGGCCTGTCCGCACACGACGCCATGCTTCAAGCCGCCCAGCGCCGCCTGCGTCCCATCGCCATGACCGCCATCGCTGCCGTCTGCGGCATGTTGCCTCTGGCCTTTGCTCTTGGCGCGGGCTCGCAGATGCTGCAACCCCTGGCCATCGCCGTCATCGGCGGCCTCTGCATCTCCATGGTCCTGAGCCTGGTGGTAACGCCTCTCGTCTACTACCTGCTGACGCGCGGCCGGGAACAAGCCGCTTAGGATGCCTGCTGTTTCTTGCGTAAACCAGCTCCTGGATTCGGTCGGAAATTGCTTTGTTGACTGCGTCGACGTTCTGGCAGAACGCCACTGGACGGTTTTCTTGGGGATCAGGGGACGGACGCGGGTCGCTGGATTGCCGGTGCGAGAATGGACCTATGTCCACGATGGAGAATCTTGTGTTGACGGCTGCCCAGGCTCGCGTGCTTGGCGCATTGGTTGAGAAGGAAGTAACAACGCCTGATTACTATCCGCTCAGTCTGAATGCGCTGATGAACGCCTGCAACCAGCGCTCGAACCGCGAGCCAGTAATGAACCTGGACGAGGATGACGTGCGTCAGGCGCTGCATGGGCTGGAGGACAAGGGACTGGCAGGTCGTGCGCGCGGAGCCGACGGGCGGGTCGCCAAGTACGAGCACTGGCTGGGCGAGGCGTTCAACTTCAGCCGGGC
>PLST01000541.1:0-187 GCA_003164255.1 Acidobacteriaceae bacterium
TCACCGAAGACTGCCCCGGCTTCCTGGCCAACAAGTGGATGGACGCACAACTCGAAGCCACCTACGAAGGCCCCGAGGCCGTGCAGCGCCGCCAACTCACCGTCACCATGACCTCCGACCTGTTCCTCGCGCAATTCCGCGCCTGGACCGTTGCCATGCGCCGCATCGCCTCCACCCATCCCGGCAC
>PLST01000541.1:212-4472 GCA_003164255.1 Acidobacteriaceae bacterium
TCGATGTGCTCGAACTTGAAGCGCAAGGCGCCTCCGACGCAGTCGCCGCCGAAGGCCTGGCCGGTACCGTGCAGTTCCTAAGCGACCTCTGCCACACCCAGGCCGCGCAAGCCGCCGGCGAAGTTTCGCGCATCTGCGCTGAGCTGGTCTTCGGCTATAACCGCCATCCTGCCTGGGACGAGGAGGGTCGCAAGAGCTGCTTCCTCGCAAGCGAACTCGAAGACTACGAAGAGACCATGCCCGGCATCACCGCCATGGCCCTCGACGTCATCGCCGCCGACGGCAGTCACCCGCTCAAAGCCGGCCCCTGTGCCGACTGCCTGGGCTCCAGCGAATTCCTCCGCCTGCAAAGCAAGCTCACCACCTGCCTCAGTGGCGCAAGGCTCGCCAAGGACCGCGCCGCCGAAACCGTCAGCAAAGTAATGATCCCCGAAGCCCTGGACTACCCAGCATGACCGCAGCCAGAAAATCCCGGGGATTCTTTTCCTTCAACCGGCTCGATCGGTCAGAATTCGTCGGTCAATCACTTGGGATGTATAACCTCGCCCGTCGCGATTCCACTGAGCTCCCGGAGGGAGCGGTCGAGAATAGCCCAGGGCAAGCGAAGCGCAGCCCTGGGAACAAGCCGCAATTAAGAACCACAAGCCCCGTAGGGGCGTCCGAACTCTCGCGAACGATTCTCGCCGAACCAATGAGGCCCTCCGCATGAGCATCGAACCAATCACCGAGGCCTCACCAATCCTGGATATCGACCGCCAATCCATCGAAGTCGACATAGCCTGCGTCGGCTTCGGCCCCGCCACAGGCGGATTCCTCACCACCCTCACCCAGGCCTGGACCCAGAATCCCGCCGATCCGGCCTTCGAAAGCAAAGTCGCCCCCGGCATGCCCCTTCAGGTCCTCTGCTACGAGCGCGCCGACGACATCGCCTCCGGCGTCAGCGGCGTGGTCACCTGCGCGCGTGGAATCAACGCCAGTTTTCCCGCCCTCAACCCCGCCGAAATCCCCATGGCCGCCAACGTCACCAGCGAACGCGTCCTCTACCTGCTCGANNTTCCTCAACAAGCACGGCGGACTCGTCCTCTCCATCGGCCAGTTCAACCAGTGGGTCGGCTCGCAATTGATGGCCAGCGGCCTCGTACAGATCTGGCCCGGAACCCCCGTCGCCGCGCCTCTCTTCAAAGGCAACGCCGTCACCGGCCTTCGCCTCGCCGATCAGGGNNCAACTCACCGTGGTCGGCGACGGTCCGGTCGGCGCTGTAGGCAGAGCACTCGACCAAAACCAGAACGGTGCGAAGCAACAAAACGAGAACAGCCCGAAGGGTCGCGACTGGGCCATGGGCATGAAGTTCGTCATCGAACTCCCGGACGACCCAACCACCGAACCCCTCAAACCCGGAACCGTCTGGCACACCTTCGGCTATCCCGAGCCCGAGATCTTCGGATTCCTTTACGTCCATCCAGAGCGCCTCGTCTCCGTCGGCATCTTCGTCCCCTCGTGGATGAGCGATCCCAGCCGCACCGCCTATCGCTATCTGCAGCACTTCATTCAGCATCCCGCGCTCTGGCGGGTCCTCAAGAACGGCACACTGCGCTCCTGGGGCGCAAAATCCCTTGAGGAAACCGGCCGTCGCGGCGAGCCCATCCTCTCCGGCGATGGCTTCGCCCGCATCGGCGAAGGTTCCGGCTCAACCAACATGCTCACCGGCTCCGGCGTAGACGAGGCCTGGACCACCGGCATGCAGTTAGGCGAAGCGGTCCTGGAACTCCTCCGCGCCAACATGCCCTTCTCCAAAGAAAACCTCGCCGCCACCTACGAAGCCAAACGCCGCTCAAGCTGGGTCGAGCAAGGAGCCCGCGAAGCCGAGAACGCTCGCAACGGCTTCCACCGCGGCATCGTAAGAGGCATGTTCGGCATGGCCCTCGCCGGACTAACCCACGGCCGCTTCAGCCTCAAGTCCCACCCAGTCCCCGCCAGCCAGCAGATTCATCGGGTGCCCCCGGTCCCTCGCGCTTGGGGACCGGGGAATACTCGGCATGACTCTCAACTTCACCAAGCCGCCACCCGAGCCATCTCCGAAAACCGCCCCCTGCACGATGCCCTGCTCTCCGTCCGTGGCTGGCCTGAGATTCCCTTCGACGGCCGCCTCCTCGTCACCCAGCAGGATGCGCTCCTCATCGGTGGCAAGGTCCAGGCCATGCCCGGTTTCGCCGACCACGTAATCTTCCGCGACCTGAAACTCTGCACCGCATGCAGCGAGAAAACCTGCGTAGCCATGTGCTCTGGCCAGGCCATCACCCAAGGCGCCGACGGCCTCCCCACCTTCGAGCGAGAAAAGTGCGTTCACTGCGGCGGATGCCTCTGGAACTGCGCCCAATCCCCCGAAGGCGAAGACGGCAACATAGCCTTCGTAGCCGGCTCCGGCGGCCTCCACTCCGCCGAAAATTGAGTTTTTCGAAAACTAAAGTTTTGAAAGATGCGAAGAAAGTTTGTATCAGGGCACGACTTCAGTCGTGCCGCTTGAGCATAAAGAAGACGCCGGGCTTTAGCCCCTGCGCCACAACGGAGAAGCCGAAATGTCACAAACACTCCACATCGTAGTCTGCGCCGGAATCTCTCCCGACCCGCTGCAAACCCTCGAGCCAGTCACCACGCCCAGCGGTCTCGGCCTGAAAAACGAACTAGTTCTCCCAGCAGTCCTCGACCCTTGGGCCGCAAGCGCCCTCTACGAAGCCGCCGCCCTCGCCGCCAAGAACCCCGGCAGCAAGCTCTGGCTAGTCTCGCTCGGCCCCAAAGCCAAGCTCCAGCAAGTCATGATGACCGTAGCCCAGAAAGTCCCTTTCGAGCTGGTCCCCATCGACGGACCCATCGGCGGATTTCCCGACGCCCACTCCACCGCCGCAGCCCTCGCCGAAACCATCGCCGCCCTCCCCGGCCTCGACCGCACCAAGCTACTCCTCTTCGGCGGATGGGAGTCCGCAACCCGCGGCGCCGGCGTCACCCTCCAAATCGTGGGAGAGCGTCTCGGCATCACTGACCAGTTCCAGGGAGTCGACCAGATCACCCTAAGCGACGACGGCTCGTTTGAAGTGCTCGAACGCATCGAAGGCGGCCGCCACCANNGCCGAACCACGCAACAATCCCCAGGTCGGCATGGCCAACATGCGCACCATCATGCCCGCCCTACAAAAAGCCAAACCCGCAACCCTCGCCCCCAACGGCCTCCGCTACGTCAGCGTCAGTCTGCCCAGGCAGCAGCGCACCACCCGCGTCGAAAAAAACATGTCCCCCGACGAGATCGCAGCCGAACTAGTCGAGTGGATCGGAAAAGAAAGCTAGAAGCTAGTAGCTAGAAGCTAGCAGCTAAGGATTTTTAAAGATGGAATCCATCCTCGTACTCACCCACGCCGANNCCATCGGCATCGTAGCCGCCGACGCAACCAACCTATCCAAAAGCCTGCCGTCCGCACGCCTTCTCGCTGTCTCCGGCGAAGCCTTCGCCCAGCCGCGCTACGCAACCGACACCGCCGCCTGCGAAGCCCTCTGCCGCGCCGCTTCCGCCACCATCATCCTCGCGCCCTCAAGCTCCCGTTTCTCCCGCGTAGCCGCAGGCGTTGCCCACCGTCTCGACGGAGTCATCGACACCCACATCACCGCCATCAACACCGCCGCCAACACCGTCGAAGCCACCCGCTGGTTCTATCGCCAACGCGTCGAAGCCGTACTCACCCGCGACGCCCGCCCCTGGTTCCTGCTCCTCGATGCCGGCACGCACGCACCATTCGCCGGCGAACCCGCCGCAACGCCCCCCAAGAACATCGCCGTCGAGCTCCCCGCAACCCGCACCACAGTCACCGGCATCCGCGCCCCAAAGCAGGACGAGCAAACCATCCGACCCGACGCCAAACTCCTCTTCGTCACTGGCGCAGGCTGGACCAAGAAGCAGCCCGACGGCCAAACCCACGTGGACGAAGCCGGCAATCTCATACTCGCCTTCCTCCGCGCCACCGGCGCCTCGCTCGGCAGTTCAAAGTCCCTAGTAGATCAGGGCGGCGAAGGCAACTCCGTCCTTCCCTTCCTCACCCATCTCAACCAGATCGGCCAAACCGGCGCAACGCCCCGCCACGCCATGGGCCTCTCCACCTGCTGTCACGGCGAAGAACCGCACGTCGTCGGCTGGCGCTTCATCGCCGACCGCCGCGCCATCTCCCTCGACCCCAACTGCGGCTGGACACGCGGCAAAGCCGACGTAGTCTACA
>PLST01000424.1:0-826 GCA_003164255.1 Acidobacteriaceae bacterium
CCGTAGAGCCGAGATCTGTCACGGTGGTTTCGATCGAGCAATAGCCGCGGTGCATTCGATGGCAGGCCACGGAAGATTGTGCGACCTCGCTTGGGAGCGAAGATACGGGTTGCCGGCTGCACGTCTCGGTGGGCGGCACCATGAAGGCAATAAACGGAGAAGTTCCAATGATGTTCTCATTCAAACGATTTGCGGCCCTGAAGGTTTACTCGTCGATTCTGCTTACAATTTCCCTGTTGGCCTCTCCGGCCTTCGTGCCGGGCCAGGCACACACGGTCAACGCCACTATCGATACATCGAAGACCGGTACTCCAATCTCAAAGAACATCTACGGGCAGTTTCTTGAACACGGCGGCGACATCGTCAACAACGGCATCTGGTCTGAGATGCTCGTCGATCGCAAGTTCTTCTACCCGGTGGCCGCCGGCGCGCCCACGCCGCCGCCGGTGATGGGCAATGCTGCTGGAAATCCCCGCTTCCGACGGAATCCTACGCGCTGGTGGGCTCCGATCGGGGGCGCGGACATTGTCACCATGGACACCAAAGCGCCCTATACCGGCGAACAGACGCCGCTGGTCAAACTCGATGCGAAAGAGGCTCACGGGCTCAGACAAGCCGGTCTCGCAGTTCGTGAAGGGAAGTCCTATACCGGACGCATTGTGCTGTCAGGGC
Organism: Acidobacteriaceae bacterium; assembly: GCA_003164255.1. Taxonomy (GTDB): domain Bacteria; phylum Acidobacteriota; class Terriglobia; order Terriglobales; family Acidobacteriaceae; genus Telmatobacter. The sequence continues at coordinate 673 of PLST01000424.1, forward strand.
CTCCCGGCGCAACGATCAAGGTAACGCTTATCTGGGGCAAGGAAACAGCTGACCGCCAGACAGTCACCATTGGCTCACTCGGTGCTGTGTACCGCAAGTTCCCGCTTCGCTTCGCCGCAGGAGCCGATACGGATGACGCAACTATCGAGATCAC
>PLST01000424.1:895-3503 GCA_003164255.1 Acidobacteriaceae bacterium
TTTGACCCCGTGTGGCACGCGGTCCAGCCCAACGACGTGGGCACCGATGAATTCCTGACGCTTTGCCGGCTGCTCGGCGTCGATCCCTACATCACCGTCAATGCCGGCTTCGGCGACGCATGGTCCGCGCGAGAACTGGTGGAATACACCAACGGCGCCGTCACCACGCCCATGGGCAAATGGCGGGCTGCAAACGGCCACCCTGCGCCGTATCGCGTGAAGTGGTGGGGCATTGGAAATGAGCCATGGGGCGATTACCAGATGGGGTCCATGTCGCTTCCGCAATTCGAGTTGAAGCATAACCTCTTCGCAAAGGAGATGAAGAAGGTAGATCCCTCAATCAAACTGATTGCAGGCGGCGCCATGCCTGACGTGATGGAGGGTGCTGACCAGGCGAGACGCATTAACGGTCAATACATTCCCGACTATCTTTCGGCAGCCGACTGGACGGGCCAGATGCTGCTGAACTGCCTCGATAACATCGATATGGTCAGTGAGCACTACTATGCCTCCGGCACCCAGCATACCGACATGAAACTACAAAAGAAGGTGCCTATCGATCCTCCTCTTTCGTTCATCGAGTGGCAACGCGCGCCAGCCGTTCAGGTCCGCGCGAAATATGAGCACTACCAGGAATACCTGAAGCGCATTCCTGCTCTGAGTGCAAAGCCCGTTCCGATCGCGATCGACGAGTGGGCTTACTTCGGCGGCGGACCGAACTCCTACAAAACGGTTCCTGCGTATGCATGGGCCTTCCACGAGATGTTTCGTCACTCCGATATTTTCCAGATGGGCGCATTCACATTTGCAACCGCGATGATGAGCTCCAACCGCACCGAAGCCGTGCTCAACCCTACTGGAATGCTCTTCAAGATGTACCGCGATCACTTCGGCACGATTCCGGTGGACGTGACTGGAGACTCACCGCAGCCAAAGCCGACATTCCCGGCGGGGGGCGACCAGCCTGCAGTCAATCCCGGCAGTGATACCTATCCACTGGACTTGAGCGCGGCCTTTAGTGAGGATCGCAAGACTCTCACCATCGCAGTGCTCAATCCATCGGACGCTGAGCAGAGCGTAAGGATCGCGATCAGCGGGGCGAAGCTCGGGAGTTCGGGGCATCTCTACCGTATGGCGCCCGACTCCATCGACGCCAAAGTTGAAGTCGACAAGAAACCAGAGGTTCAGGTCGAGGACCAAATGCTGGGCTCATTGCCCGAAACCGTTACCGTGCGACCCTTCAGCGTGAACATTTATTCCTACCCGGTGCAGTAGCCGGAGCTTTCTGGAGAAGGTCAAGATGAAACTCATGAAACTGTTTGTTGCGTGCGCAATCGCGATCCTGGCCAGCGCTATCCCGGCACAGGTCGCGACGAACGTTCCAGATCCTGTCCCCGGCGCCAAGCCGGCGACGGTGGAACACATAAAGATCCATGGCACAGCGCTCGAGGGCAATCTCGAAGGCGACGCTGTAGATCGCGATGCCATCGTCTTTCTTCCGCCGAGTTACGAGAAGGATAAGAAGCGCCGTTATCCCGTCGTCTACGCTCTGCACGGCTACTCCATTGGAGCAGAGCAGTGGACTAAAGAGATTCATGTACCGCAGACAATCGAAGGAGCGTTTTCACAAGGCGCAAAGGAAATGATCGTGGTTCTGCCGGATTCCAAGACGATCTACAACGGCTCGATGTACTCCAGTTCCGTGACCACTGGAGACTTTGAGAATTACGTCGCGCGTGACGTGGTGGCCTACATGGATGCACATTACCGCACGATACCGAACCGCACCAGTCGCGGTCTTGTGGGCCACTCGATGGGCGGCTACGGCGCCTCGCGTATCGGCATGAAGCATCCGGATGTGTTCGGCGCCCTGTACATCATGAGCCCCTGCTGCATGTCGCCCATGGCCGGCGGCGGACCGGGCCCCGCCGATCAGATGAAGGAGCGGGCGATAGCCGGCGAGAAAAAAGTTGCCGCAGCCAAGTCGCCCGCCGACCTGGCTGCACAATCGCCCGGCTTTGCCTCTGCCCAGTATGCAACGGCGGCAGCATGGGCGCCCGATCCCAAGAACCCTCCGCTTTATTTCGACTTGCCGACCAAGGACGGCGTTCCGGTCCCGGAGATCCAGGCAAAATATGCGGCCAATTCGCCGCTGGCCTTCGTTGATCAATACGTTGGAAATCTGAAGCAGTATCGCGCCATCGCCATGGACGTGGGAGACCAGGATGGACTGCGATTCGATACGATCAAGCTGCACGACATTCTGGATAACTACGGAATCGCAAATAGCTTCGAGGTCTATTCAGGCACCCACACCAGCGCCGTGGCCGATCGGTTCCAGAACCACGTGATGCCATTCTTCAGCAAGAATCTCTGCTTTACAGCAGATTGCCGTTAGCACGCGATGTGGATCACGGCCAGCTTACACGGGATCTCAGGTTTCTCGCGAGGTTGAACCTCGCTGTAGAATTCTGGCAAACAGAAAGTTGAGGCCGAACATGCGCCAGCTCGCACGAACTCTCCGATCAACACGTGGTTTATGGGTCCCGATGCCCGCCGTGTTTCTTTTGCTCGCAAGCTCCGCGGTCACGGTGGCTCAGATGCCAGG
>PLST01000613.1 GCA_003164255.1 Acidobacteriaceae bacterium
TTGTCTTATCGTCCGTGCTGGGTTTTATCATGATTCTCTCCTTTGTTGGGTTGTGGGTTTCAATTAGTTGAAATCCATTGAGATCTCCTTGCGCATGAGTGTCTGCGACCCGATAAGGACCTCTTTCGGGAAGCCCACATCGGATTCTGGCAACGATCGGTAGGACGAGAGCATAGAATTGACGCCAGCTCATCGGATGATTCAGATGGCTCTCCGCCCGCTCAAAGGCGCGGTCCATCTCAGCCTTAGGCGTATACCGGTAGAGTCCGGAGTGGCCCTCTTCGAGCGATTCCCGCAGCACGTGCAGATCCTCTCGCAAAAGGGCGGGAGCCAGTTCCTGGGCTGGCATGGGAAGCGCCACTGCGGCAATCAGCATGACGATCGCTGGAATGAATACTCTGCTAGCAATCGCGCTCGATTGAAAAAAGCTCGACAGGGTCTTGATTGTCTTCATCGGCACCTCTCATATTCGTGCAACGAGAGTTCCAACGCGCGAACTGCACTTGAGCAGTCTTGAACCGCGACTGAAAGATGGTACTGCAATTCGACGTTCAGGATACTGAGAAGAACAATAGCATTGGGGCGGCCTACTGATTTCAGGTTCGAGAAGGAATTTAATCCGAGCGTTCCACTAAGCGGTGACCCTTGAACCGGATTTTCTTCGGGGCGCGGTTAATAGCGCATTGCTCGGCTCGCTTGCCAAAGGCCGCGGCAGGTTTTTGCGAGTCGCCGCGGCAATCTCCACCTCAGATTCAGCCATGACCGTGATTTGGCTCAATTTCGACAGAGGTTCTTCGTGTCCTTTCGGCAAGCATGCCTAGTCGATGCGGCTGGCTAATTCCTGGAGGCCTTGCCGTAAACGGTGCATAGGTGGGAGAAGCTGGTTGGCGTGTCGACTGAAATGGCCCGGGGATCCTACTCATCGCCTACCCATTCGCTTTTTTCCTCCCGCTGTTCGTGGTTGGCATGGGGCGGGCCTTAAAGCTTTTGTCGAAAGTATTCAAGCACAACCCACCCGACCAGCGCGGAGACAATGGCGATCGAGAAATTCGTACCCGTGAAGATATCAATCAAGGCGAAGGTTATACTCTTCCCTCTTCCATTCGTTTTGGTGAATTCCCCCATCAAGAGGTTTGAATAATAGAGAAAGACGATAAACGCAGTTTCAATCACAGCCCGAAAGAACAGGGCAAGGCGACGACGGTTTGTTGGGTGCTGAGGCATGGACAAATGATACGAATGGTTTCTCTGTGGAGCAGCATATCCTTGTGGGCAGATCGGGGCGATGACCAACGCGATGCTGGAGACGAAATCGCGGTACGGGACGATTTGAAAAGGCCGTGGAGTGCACGGGATCTCCTAAATCTGTGCGAAAAGTATTTTGTGCCGCCGGGAACAATTTACCATAGGTCGGTTCAGAGCGGTCCAGCTCACGAGACTTCTACGACGCGGGACCTGCCGCGAAGGCAGGTCCCAAGGGCGACGTACTGCTGTTTTGGTTGATTTAGAACCGAACCATGATCGCCAGAATTGGGGCGGTCTGGTTCGTGCGCAGGTCGGGCCACCACAGGGCTCTTAGACCACCCACCCCGTTATTCAGGCCGAGGCCGACGCAGTTCGATATCGCCTGTGCTTGCCCGGCCGTATATCTCACTCCGTCTATCACCCCAAATGCCTTTCGCTTAAACTGTTTCCATTCTTGAGGCGATTGGTTAGTGTTGCTTACCGCTTGGGCGCGAAGAAGGCCAAGAACTCCCATGGTTATCGCCGATTGAGTTTTCAGCGCACGCGGCAGCAGCAAAGCTCTGCCGGCGATTCAGCTTGCCACCGCTCTGCGGAGCTGATGCAGCGGCTCCGCTATTTCTCGGTAATGTTTTTGCCGAAAATGAAGCCGAATTCAAGTACGGCCCGGAATTGGCTGGCATCCGTTCCCGTCTTGCCAAAGACATCTCCCGGCGTGTAGCTCGAGGCGTGCACAATCGCGAGATCGCTGCGAAGATACATGCCTCCTTTTTGGTAAGTCGGTGTCGCGGTGAAAGTGATGCCGCTGCTGCCCACTCCAAAACCCAACATGTTGACCGATTTATCCGTCGGAGTTCCCGAGCTGGTCAAGCCTTCAAAGCGCACCGGAAGCGAGAAGCCGCTTTTGAATGCGTAGCTGACATTCAGCGCGCCACCGGTTGCCGATGTCCCGTTGCCGACGCCTACCTTTGCGTTGGTCGGCAGCTTGCCGTACTGGAAGTACGGTGAGACGATCCATGGGCCTTTGGTGTAGGTGTAGATCACCGCGTGCATATAGCCGTTGTTCTGGATCGGTGTAGCTGTTGTTTCATAGACGGTCTGTCCGAGATTCCCCATCCCGTCGTACACCAGGCTATGAGGCCCCTTCGTAAGGGTCGCCGAGCCCGAGAGCCACGAGTAGCGGTCGGAATAGTAACCGTCGTTCCAACTGATGGCTGCGGAGAGGTATTTACCGATCGTTTGGTTCACCTGGATGCCGCGATTGATGGCGTTTTCCTGGTTCCAAACGATGCCGCGTTCGATGTTGAAGTTCTGGTACGTAAACGTGGACTCGGCACCCATCAGAGTGGGAAGAGATCCGATAAGGAACTGCGTGTTCTTAGCTGCCTGCCACTTCGCGTAGGCGACCGGAACAGGCCCGTAGAGATTGTTCACGGTATTTTGAGCGTTAACGAACGGCACGCTGAGCGTCGGTAGGGTATAGACACCGGCCTGGATGTAGTACTGAAATAACCCGTATGCCTTCTGGATAAAGATCTGTCCGTTGCTCAGAGTGGCTTGCGCATCGTCATCTCCCGGCACGGGGTTGTTCTGGAACTGCGCAAAACCGGTCACGATGCCGTTGACGGACAGTTTGCCGAACGGTCCAGCATCAAAGGTCGCCGGCGGCAGCCATTGCAGCGGACCCGTGAGAACGAATGTTGAAAGTGGAGCCGGAGCAGGCGCAGGTGCAGGTGCAGTTGCTGGTGGCGTAGCCGGTGTTTGTGCGCCGGACATCAAGGCAATTGCCATTGCTGCCCCGGCCATTGATTGCAGCAAGCGATACGGTTTCATATACATCGACACTGTTCCTTCCAAAAAGCGATGCTTGTTGTATGACAAAGATGAATTCAGCTAAAACGGAGACTAGAAACGCAGCCTCTCCGGCACAATCTCCCAACCTGCGAAGCCCTTCGATGAAGCGGTTTACTTTGCCAACCCATCCAGCGCCAGATTCAAATCCAGCACGTTGACTCGGGGTTCTCCCAGAACGCCTAGCTGGCGGCTTGTGATGTGCTGCTCAATGAGCTGGCGGAGGTGGTCTTCGCCGATACCGCGGGCTTTGGCTACACGGGGGACCTGGAAGAAGGCCGCATCCGGGGTGATGTCGGGATCGAGACCGGATCCGGAGGTGGTGACCAGATCGATGGGCACTGGATGGCCCGGGTTCTCCTTGGACAGTTGGTCGACGGAGCCCTGGATGCGAGTCACAAGAGTCTTGTTGGATTGGGCCAGGTTCGAGCCGCCGGAGGCGGTGGCGTCATAGCCGTTACCCGCCGCCGAGGGCCGGGGATGGAAGTACTTGTCGGAGGTGAAGCTCTGGGCGATCAGCTCGGAGCCGACGACCTGGCCATCCTTGAGGATGAGGCTCCCGGCGGCCTTGTGGGGGAAGATCACGGCAGCGATGCCGGTAATGAGCAGCGGATAGCCCAAGCCCAACAGTACGGTGGTCACGATGGTGAAGAGAATTGATGTCTTCCAGACGGAATGCACGGTACATCTCCTTTGGGGGCGCGAACGCACCCCTGTGTTTACGCCAGATGCAGCNNCCGCCCACGCCGTAGATCAGCAAGTTGTTGCGCAGCAGAATATGGGCCGACTGGGGCACGTACTTGACGCCCTTGAGGGCCAGCGGGATAAGGGCCACGATGATGACCGCGTTGAAGATGACCGCCGAGAGGATGGCCGACTGAGGTGAGTGCAGGTACATGATGTTGAGCACGCCCAGCACCGGGAAGACGCCGGCGAACATGGCGGGAATGATGGCGAAGTACTTGGCCATGTCGTTGGCGATGGAGAAGGTGGTCAGCGCGCCGCGCGTCATGAGAAGCTGCTTGCCGATCTCGACG
>PLST01000438.1:0-2292 GCA_003164255.1 Acidobacteriaceae bacterium
CTGCTGCCAATTAACTTTCTGGTCGGTTCCCAAGAGCTCGATCCGGCCAATTCTGCCTGGCCTTGTTGCCGCCGAGAGTCCCAGAGACTGCACGGCAAACGACTCTGTCGGCCAGCCTAGCGCCAGCGCGTAGATGACAGTATTCGCCTTATTGCGCGTGAACCGGATGTCTTTCTCTCCAAGTTTGTTCACGCTCGCTCCCTGGAAGGCCCCCGCCTTTATGCTGTTAGGACCTTCGCCGTAAACCTTCCAGGGCCGCGTCTCATAGATCGCCTCACTGTTGACCTGCATCCAAGCCGTGATGCCATCGAGCACTGCTATTTCCTTGCTGTCAATGGTTCCATCGGGCCTGCCGGGAACATCCAGGATGAACGTTCCGTTCTTGCTCACGGTGTCAATCATCCAATGGATTACATCACGTGGGGGCAGATATCCGCCGTATTCGCCCGGTTTGTCGTATAGAAAGCGAAGATAATGCCAGGCGCCGATGCAGGTTTCAGACTGCCAGGGAAATTTCATAATCTCAGCAGTCAGCCCCCGCTCATAATCGGCGACTACAGCTTTGACGAGCCGGTCTGGCACATCCTTGACGTTGAGAACCGCTTCCATCTTGCCGCCGTGCGTCTTCAGACTGTTGTTGTAGAAGTAGGCGCCGATGTTCATTCCAGCCCAGCCAAGCGGCAGAAGCGAATCGTCGAAGTAGAGCAGATCGGGATTGTGCTGGTCGATGAGATCGCGGGTGCGGTCATAGAAGTTTTTCACGTAGGACGCATCTGGCAGTGCGTCAGCCGAGTGTTTTACGCCGTAGAGCCGCTGTGGATCCAGACCCTGCCACCACAGGTCCTTTCCTTCCGCCTGGGTGAGATGGCCATCATAGGGAACACCGGCCTGTGGTCCAGCCTTGTCTGCGCCATGCGAAGGCTGGAACCACCACCAGTTGCGCGCCTGATGCACCGTTACGCCGAATCTAAGTCCCTGCTTGCGCGCCGCCGCAGCCCATGTACCGATGACATCGCGATGCGGACCAATTGCGGTGGCATTCCACGGCTGATGCTTCGAGTCCCAGGCATCAAAACCGTCATGGTGATTTGCCAGCGCGATGAATATCCGGGCACCGGCGTTCTTGTATCGAGTGATCAACTCGTCCGGTTCCCAGTTCAACATGGTCCACTGTGTACAAAGATCCTTGTACCCGAACCGCGACGGCGGCCCATAGTGCTCGAGCTGAAATTTGTATTGGCGCTGGCCCTCGACGTACATATTACGGGCGTACCAGTCGCCGGCTTCGGCCACACATTGTGGACTCCAGTGAGCCCAAATGCCGAACTTCGCATCCTGGTACCACTCCGGAGCCTCGTACTCGAGCAACGAATCCCAAGTCGGCTTGAACGGACCATCACCGGCGAGATCGAGGATCGGCGACTCCAACGGCACATCGTCCCACAACCCGCCGGCGACCGATTGCGCCACCGGATTAAAGTTCCACGTCGAGGGCTGCCACGTTGCCTCATCGAGTCTTTCCGCAACGATTTTTCCGTCGCTCACCCTGTAGAAAACTCTCTTCTCCGGCGGTAACGCGCAGAACTGAGCGTAGTTCTGCGTGTACCGGTTAAAATCGTTCGGCAAAACCGACTGGTTTTCTTGAGCGGTTTGCCCCTGAGAGTAAACAGTTCTCGATGCGGCAGCGATTGCGAGTAGTTTGCAGAAATCCCGTCTGTGCATGAATTCCCCTTTGGACTTGCCGCAGTTACTTGACTCGATTTGCGACAAGGTCTTCTTCAGCAAAGTCGCCTACCGAGCGATGCAGCTTTATCGAGTCGCCGGAGACCGTGCCCGTGTACTTGATCGGGATGGTTTGGCCGTTGAAGTCCAGGCTTTCATCAAATGAAATCTGGTCGCCCTTGATCGTGCCATTGGTAATATCGGTTGTTCCGTGGTCGCTCTTGGCCGTGCCCGTGAGCTTTTCGCCGTCAACCTTGAAGGTGTAGGTGTAATGCTGCTCGCCTATCTGGGTGTTGAAGGTTGCCGTCCATTGTCCGGTCACGTCGGCGGCCCATGCTGTCAGGGCGAGTCCCGTCGCCAACATTGTAAGAACCACTATGTTTCGAAGTCGGTTCACTGCCTTCTCCTTGTCGATTGTTGAGTCATGATTACCCAGTTTGGTGCTTGTTAACGCTACTCGGGCAAGTCCACCTGACTGTCAATATGGAATTTTCCAGTGACGGCCGGTGCGCCTGTGTCAGGCTGACCTCCACCGATGCTGATGGTGTAGTCACCCTGAGCGATGATCGG
>PLST01000438.1:2324-4432 GCA_003164255.1 Acidobacteriaceae bacterium
GCAACCTCATCTCCCGCGACTTTTCCAGTGTTGGTCACTGTCACATCGGCGCCGAGAGACTGCCCTGCAGCGACAGGCTGAACCGGAACGCTGAGGTCGCTGAACTTGAAGGTTGTATAGCTGAGTCCATAGCCGAACGGATAGAGCGGCNNGCTCCGCCTTCTTCGCCGGGATACCATGCTTCAAGAACGGCATTGGCATGCTCGTTGATCCAGTTGACAGCCAGGGCACTGCCATTCACGAGAACGACGGCGAGCGGTTTGCCGGTGGCTGCCAGCCCTTCGACCAGATCTTCTTCCGGCTGGGGAAGATCAATGCTGGTGCGATCTCCGCCGAGGAAACCTGGTTCGGTGACCGGCATCTCTTCTCCTTCAAGCTGACTTGTGATGCCCACGACGGCGATCACGGCATCCGCATTTTTCGCCGCGGCGATGGCTTCAGGCGATGGCCCGCTGCTCGATTTTGTCCAAATCAATTCCGCATGGGCCTTGCCGTCCCGGCTGCCGTAGGCGATTTCGAGCTCGACCTTGCGGCCCTTCTCCAGATGGACGCGACCGACGCTCGATGAGATTTCGCCGCCGCCTCCACCGAATGCCATTGCCACCTGTTTGCCGCCGACGGAAAGCCTTGCGAAACCCGCGGCGCGCATACCGAGGATGAAGTCGCCCGACTCGTTTGGCGTGAGGAATCCGGACCATTGCACGCCGAAGGTTTTTTTGCCGGCGATCTCCGGCGGCAGGTTTTTGTCGGTCAGATTAACGTTGGACTCCGTGCGGCTGGTGATCGGCGTGGTGCTGGTTCCAGGGACCGGTGGCCCTCTCCGAATGCCTTCGTTGTATTCAGCCTTGAGGCCGGGCTTGCCGTCGGGAGTGGTGAGAAGACTGTCGGGCACGGGCGTTCCATCGGCACGCAGGAACTGGGTTCCGGNNGACAAAAGTAATGGCGGCGTTTGGGAATTCAGCATGAAGGCCGTCGAGGATGGAAACAATGTGCGTGGGCTGGCCGGCATAATTTCCAATCAGAGGCCGCGTCTGGTCGGCGAGCGGCCCAACGACCGCGATCTTTTTGATTTCCGGCTTGAGGGGAAGCAGTCCATCGTTCTTGAGCAGGACCATCGACTCGTCCGCGAGCTTGCGCGCCTGCGCGCGGTGTTCCGCGCTGTCAAGTTCCTTCTCGTCGATTTTTGTGTAGGGAACCATGTCTGGCGGGTCAAACATGCCGAGCTTGATTCGCGCGGTAAACAGGCGAATGAGAGAAGTGTCGAGTGTGTTTTCCGGTAGATAGCCTTGCTGCACGGCATCGATATAGGCCTTCTCGACAGGCTCTCCAAATCTTGAAGTGAAGGTGACACACTCGTTATCCATGCCACGGATCACGGAGATGGCCGCGCCCTGTGCTTGGGTTGGGCGATAACGATGGTTGGCGGCAACGTCGCGAACCGCATCGCAATCAGAAACCACGTATCCCTGGAAACCCCACTTGCCACGCAACTGATCCTGGAGCAGGTACTGGTTGGCGCATGCGGGCTCGCCATTAATGGCGTTGTAGGCGCACATGATGGAGCCGGCTTTGCCTTCCACGATGGCGGCGCGGAACGCAGCCTCGTAGGTATCGACCTCATCGTGCTTGCTCACGTCCACATCGGCGAAGTGACGCGTGGGCTCGGGTCCGCTATGTACGGCATAGTGTTTGGGTGTTGCGATGGCCAGGTAATACCTGGGGTCATCGCCTTGCAATCCAGTCACGTAGGCAACGCCCATGCGGCCGGTGAGAAACGGATCTTCGCCGTAGGTTTCCTGACCGCGGCCCCAGCGCGGATCGCGAAAGATGTTCAGATTCGGGGACCAGAAATCGAGGCCTCCCATGATACCGGTATGCCCCTCGCGAAGATTTTGCACGTGCTTGATGCGTCCCTCAATACCGATCTGGGCGGCCATGGTGTGGATTCCCGGCGCATCGAACGTGGCAGCAAGGCCGATGGGCTCGGGGTACTCGGTTACACCGTCGTTGATGACTCCGTGGAGGGCCTCACTCCACCATTGGTATGCAGGAATGTTGAGGCGCGGAACCGCCGCGGAATTGTTCTGCATTTGCGTAGCCTTCTCCGC
>PLST01000350.1:0-12696 GCA_003164255.1 Acidobacteriaceae bacterium
CGCTCTCGCGGGGCAGAAAGTCGTATTCAATGTCGAGCCGCTGCATGGTTTCAAGATGGCGGCGCAGCACCGCAGTCGAGATCAGTTCGGCTGCATCGGCGGTTTCGTTGCCGCCAAGTTCGAGGGCGTGCAGCGTGTCATAGCGCAGTTTCTTGCGCGCAGCCTTCTCCTCGTCGCTTCCCTGCTCATACCACTGCGAAGTGCGCGCGTACAGGTCCCAGCAGTAGTAGTCAATCCGCGTGCCTTCGCGCTTGAGTTGTTCAAACAGCGCATGAACATCGGCGAGCGAGTGGCCTTCGAGATGAAGAAAGCCCACCACCACATCGGCAACTTGCACGCCTGTGTTATCGATGTAGTTCTGCACATCGACCTTTTGCCCGGCGGCGCGCAGCAGGCGAACAAACGTGTCGCCGAGAATGGAGTTGCGCAGGTGGCCGACGTGCGCGGCCTTGTTGGGATTGATGCTAGTGTGCTCGACGATTGCGTTGAGCCCGGCGCTTGCGGAGCGCGTGGTCTCGCCGGCGGCGATGGCATGTACCTGGACGGAGCGGTCGAGACGCGCATTGATGTAACCGGCCCCTGCCACTTCAAATCCGGCAAAGCCCTCGGGGAGCCCAAGCGCAGCAACAATCTCCTGCGCGATGACTTTGGGCGCCTTGCGGAGTGTGCGGGCGAGTTGAAGAGCGACAGGCGTGGAGAGTTCGCCGAATTTCAGCTCCGGCGGAATCTCGATCGGGATCGACTCGAGCTCGAGATCGTACTTTTCCTTCAGCACGGCGCGGAGAAGGGTGCCGAGCCTTTTCTGTAATTCCAGATACACGTCTGTGGGCCTCAGAAATCCTTGATTTTCAAGGTGATTTTAGCACCTGCGGTGCGGCGGGCGCGGCTTTGCCGCCACCAGCCACGCGGGAAAACTCGAGACAACGCCAGAGCCAGCCTTAGGCCGAGGTGACAATGGTCCGATAGCTTAAGATAGAGAGGACAGGTAGCCTCGATCCTTCCGGCTCTCGCAAGCGGAGCATTGAACGCAAACTCCCATCCATGAACAATTCAGCTCCGAGTTCTGAACGCTATTACCTCACCACGCCGATCTACTACGTGAACGCGAGGCCGCACCTGGGCCACGCCTACTCGACGATTGTGTGCGACGCCGTCGCGCGGCGGAAGCGCGCATTGGGTATCGACACCTGGTTTTTGACCGGGACCGACGAGCACGGTCAGAAAATTGAGCGCTCAGCCGAGCAGGCAGGCCGCACGCCGGCCGAGTTTGCCGCTGCCATTTCAGGCGAGTTTCGCGGGTTGTGGGAGCGGCTGGGGATCAGCAACGACGACTTCATCCGCACCACTGAAGAGCGCCACAAGCGCGGCGTGCAGAAGCTGTTTTCCGTGCTCTGCGAGCGTGGCTTCATCTACAAGGGTTCGTACACCGGGCAATACTGCGTGAGCGATGAGGCCTACGTGGACGGACCGCCGGGAACGCCCTGCCCCGATTGCGGACGCATCACGGAGACGGTAAGCGAAGAGAATTATTTCTTCAAACTTTCAGCTTTCGAGCGCAAGCTGCTGGAGTTTTACGACGCGAATCCCGGTTTCATGGGACCCGAGTCGACCCGGCGCGAGGTCATCTCGTTCGTGCGTGGCGGCCTGAAGGATCTGTCGGTGAGCCGCACCAGCTTTTCCTGGGGCATCCCGGTACCGGGCGACGAAAAGCACGTGATCTACGTGTGGCTTGATGCGCTGGCCAACTACATTACGGCGCTTGGCTACGGATCGGACGATCCCAAGGACCAGGCGCGCTTCGCGAGATTTTGGCCCGCGGACATGCACCTGATCGGCAAGGAAATCAGCCGCTTCCACTGTGTCTACTGGCCGGCATTCCTCATGGCTGCGGGGATTCCGGTGCCGCGCTCGGTCAGAGCGAACGGCTGGCTGCTCTTCGACCAGGGCAAAATGTCGAAGTCGCGCGGAAACATTGTGCGCGCTGAGACGGTGCAGGAAGTCTTGGGCGCCGATGCGCTCCGCTACTTCCTCCTACGCGAGATTCCTTTCGGGCAGGACGGCAGCTTTAGCTTCGATGCATTGGTGCAGCGCTACAACGGAGACCTCGCCAACGGCTACGGCAACCTGGTGAGCCGCGTGGTGAACATGGTGCACAAATATTTCGGAGGAGTTGTACCCGACGCCAGCGCGCTTACGAATGCCGAGACGGCTCTGCGCGAAAGCGCTGTGCAAGCGATTGGCGCCTTTGGCCCGGCTTTTGACGAGTTGAATTTCTCTGAAGCTTTAAAGAGCCTGTGGCTCCTGGTGGCGGAGACCGACGGCTACTTGACGGCGAACGCTCCGTGGAAGAAGCCTCCGGAGCGCTCGGATGCAGATCATGCGCTGCTGCAGGCCCGCGTGCTGGCCACTGCGGCTGAAGCCATTCGAGTGATCACCGGACTTGTGTATCCGATTCTGCCTGACTCGGCGGCGAAGGTGTGGCGTCAGCTTGGACAGGGCGAGATTGCGGATGCCGCAAAGAACTCATTTTTGACAACCCTCGCGTGGGGCGGGCTCAAGGCCGGAACAAAGTTTGGCGAACCGGCGCCTCTGTTTCCCCGCGCGGAGAAGGATGCGGTCGAACGTATGCAAAACATCGAAGATCAGAACAACAAGAGCGTGATTGAAGCGGCAGGCGGCAAATCCGAGGCGCCGGCAGCAGCGACGGCGTCGCCTTCGGTAGCTCCAACGGCACCGGAAGTAAATGCCGAGGCGCTGGCAAAAGGCACGCTGACGCCCACCACAGTGGTGCCAGTGGATACCGCCCAACCGATCGCTACGGCCGAGGTTCACCAGGTTCCAGCAGCGCTTGAAAGTGCGAGGCTGAGCACGACGCCGCCTGCAGCGCCTGCGGGCGCTCCGCTGACTCCTGCGACTGAAGCCGTGGTGGCGGAGCCGCAGCACATCAGCATAGACGACTTCGTAAAGGTCGATCTGCGCGTTGCACAGATTCTGGTGGCCGAGCGCGTTCCCAAAGCCGACAAGCTGCTGCGCCTCGAGGTCGATCTCGGCTACGAGAAGCGCCAGATCCTGGCCGGTATCGCGCAGCACTACGAGCCGGAAAAATTGATCGGCCGCAAGATCGTAATCGTGGCCAACCTGGCTCCGCGCAAGATGCGTGGGCTGGAGTCGAACGGCATGTTGCTCGCAGCCTCTCTGCCCGACGGCGCGCCGGTGCTGGCCGGATTTCTTGAAGAGGTTCCGCTGGGCGCACGGCTGAAGTAGGTCCTGATTGGAGTTTCAATCAGCCAGATGACCCATTGCCCATACACATAAATCGTGCCATACTTACACATTGAAAGGCGCGGCGTATGCGGACCAATATCGACATCGATGACAAGTTGATGAAGCAGGCGATGAAGGCCTTAGGTGTTGAGACCAAGAAGGCGGCGGTGGACAGGGCATTGCGACAAGCGCTTGAAATTCACGGCCAGGAATTGCTGCGCAAGCTTCGCGGTAAGGTGGTTTGGCGCGGCCATGACGACAACTGGTTTGGATCGGATGGAGAGGTTATTGCCGCGCGGGAAACAGCGAAACGCGCCTCTCCTGCCAAAGCGCGGCGGATTGCCTAGGGTCCGAAACCGATGAAGAAAACTGTGCGCAGGGCCGGTACCCCAGCCGCTGTGATTGTGGATTCCTCAGTCCTGATCGACTATTTGGCCGATCGCACGACGCCCGAAACAGATTGGCTTGAACAGAATTTCGAAATACGCCGCATCGGGATCACAACACTGATTCTGACCGAGGTCCTGCAGGGGATTCGCGAGGATGAACAATTTTCCGAGACGCTGGAAGTACTGAGGCACCTGGCTATTTACGAGGGCGGCAGCCGGGAGGTTGCCGTTCGGTCCGCGAGCAACTACCGGGCTTTACGGAAGCGGGGCGTCACCATACGAAGTACGATCGATTGCCTAACCGCATCCTTTTGCATACGCGAGGAATTCGAGTTGTTGCATTGCGACAGGAACTTTGAGCCGTTCGAAGAGCATCTGGGTCTTGCAGTAATCCATCCGTAGTCTGCGACTCCGATAAAATAAATACCTAGCTTTTCTCCCTTTCTCGCGAGGTCCCCTTTTTTGCTCATCGATTCCCATGCCCACATCGACAGCCCGCGCTATGCGCAGGACCGCGAGGCGATGTTGTCCCGCGCCTTTGAGGCGGGTGTGGGCACCGTGCTGGCCATCGGCATTGGCGAGGGGCCACATGAGATGCGACAGGCGCTCGACATCTGCCGCCAGTTCAACGGAAAGCCGAATCTGCCCCGGCTCTATGCCAGCGCAGGCATTTATCCACACAACACGCACCAAGCGGACCAAACAGCCCTCCAGAAGCTTGACAGCCTCCTCGGCGAACCGGAAGTGATCGCGTGCGGCGAAATCGGCCTCGACTATTACCACGAGGGCGCGCCCCATGACGTGCAGCNNTGATCCACTGCCGGCCGAAAGACGGAACAGAAGACGCCTGGACTGATCTTTTCGGCATCCTCGACGAACACTGGGGTCCGACTGGGCTGGGCGGCGTAATGCATTGTTTCGGGGCCGGTTGGGACCAGGCGCGCCGGTCGCTGGACCTGGGTTTTCTGGTCTCATTTGCCGGCAATGTCACCTATCCCAAGGCACAGCCGCTCCGGGATGTGGCCGCGCGGATGCCGCTCGACGGGCTGCTGGTGGAAACCGACGCCCCGTGGCTGGCCCCGGCGGCAAACCGCGGCAAGCGCAATGAGCCGGCTTGGGTGGCGCAGACAGCAGGCGTTTTGGCCGGGCTCCTGGGCGTGGACGAGCAGGAATTAGCCCTTGCCACCAGCAAAAACTTTATGAGACTGTTTGACCTCAGGCCGGACGTGGGAAACTGATAGAGGCACTGCGTACGGCAGGCATTGCACGCAGCAGGCATTGCATGCAGCAGCCCTTTGGTTTGGTTGTTTTCGAGGATAGGTAGAACATGGCCCAGGAAAATTCTTTCGATATTGTGAGCAAAGTAGACATGCAGGAGGTCCGCAACGCCCTCGATCAGGCGCTGAAGGAGGTCCACCAGCGGTTTGACCTGAAGACTTCGAACTCCGAGATCAAGCTGGAGGGCAACGATGCCATTCAGCTTGCCTCCGATGGGGAGTACCATCTTGAAGCGGTCAAAGACATCCTGGCGCAGAAGCTGGTCAAGCGCGGTGTCTCGCTCAAGAACATGACCTATGGCGAGGTTGAGCCCGCGGCGGGCAAAAGCGTGCGCCAGAAGATATCCTTGCAGCAGGGCATCCCGGTTGAAAAGGCCAAGGAGATCGTGCGCCTGGTGAAGGACTCCAAGCTGAAGGCGCAGGCCAGCATCCAGGGCGACACGGTAAGGATTTCAAGCAAGGACCGCGACACACTGCAATCGATTATTGCGCTGCTGCGGGGAAAAGAAATGGGCTTGGAACTGCAGTTTACGAATTACCGGACGAATTAGGCGGGACGGGACCATCGGGATGAGATCCGAACAGCTTTGAGCACACTGGCAATAGCGACGGCGAGAGAGGTCTTCGATCTGCTGCGGGATGACCTCGTTGCAATCGAGCAGGAATTGGGCCGCGACGCCGCATCGGGCGTAAGCACGATTACCGAGATCGCTGAATATCTGCGTGAGGGCGGCGGCAAGCGCATCCGTCCATCGCTGCTGCTGCTGGCATCGCACATGCTGGGCTACTCGGGCCAGGGATCCGTCCGGCTGGGCGCCGTGGTGGAGATGGTGCACACCGCGACGCTGGTACACGACGACATTATCGACGGCGCGGACATGCGGCGCGGGCGGCCTTCAGCCAACACCACCTGGGGCAACGAGAAGTGCGTGCTGGCCGGCGACTGGCTTTACATGCAGGCCTTCAAAGTGGCGCTCGAAGAAAAGAACCTGCGCGTGCTGGAACTCCTGATCGGCCTCACCCAGCAGATGGTCGAGGGCGAGCTGTTGCAGATTCAAAAGCTCGGCAAGGCCGTCTCTGAAGCCGAGTACTACGATCTGATCTTCCGCAAGACCGCCTGCTTGTTTTCGGTCTCCATGCGCCTGGGCTCGGTGCTGGCCGGCGCCAGCGAAGCCGAGGAGTCGCGGCTGGCCACCTACGGCCGGACCGTCGGCCTGGCTTTCCAGATTGTGGACGACGTGCTCGACTTGACCGCTACCGAAGAGGTGCTGGGCAAGCCGGTGGCGAGCGACCTGCGCGAAGGCAAGGCGACATTGGCCGTGATTCACTCCATCGACCACGGAACGGCCAAGGACCGCCAGGTGATCCAGAGGGTCCTGGACGACCGCAGCTTTGAGAACGTGAGCCGCCAGCAGATCAAGGACATCCTGCTGCGCAATGGCTCAGTCGAATACGCGATGAGCGTGGCCGACCGCTACGCCGAGCAGAGCCGCCAGGCGCTGGCTCCGTTTCCTGACTCTGAGTTCAAGCGCGCCCTGCTGTGGGTGCCGGACTTTGTCGTAGCCCGGGAGAAGTAATGGCGCGCAAGAGATCCGGACAGGCCCTTTGGACCGAGGTCGACCGTTACTTCACAGATCTGCTTGCGCCCACCGATCCCATGCTCGAGGCAGCGATCAAGGCCAACCAGGAAGCCGGCCTGCCCGCCATTGATGTTTCTCCGCTGCAAGGCAAGTTTCTCCACGTGCTGGTGCAGATGACACAAGCCAGCCGCGTGCTCGAGATTGGATTGCTGGGCGGCTACTCCACCATCTGGATTGCGCGCGCGCTGCACCGTGGCGGACGCATCGTTTCTCTCGAATTCAGCGCGAAGCATGCCGAGGTGGCCCGCGGCAATTTAAGGCGCGCCGGCCTGCTGTCGCGCGTGGATATACGCGTGGGACCTGCCCTCGACAGTTTGCCGGCTCTGGTGGGAAGCGGGCCTTTTGATCTCATATTTATCGACGCGGACAAGGGAAACAACCCGCAGTACCTCAAATGGGCCATCAAGCTCGCGCGTCGCGGTACGGTGATTGTGGTGGACAACGTCGCGCGACACGGTCATGTGATTGAAGGCGAAAGCAGCGAGCCCGACATCGTGGGCACGCGGCGCTGCATGGAGATGATGGCAAATCATCCGCGCCTGAGCGCCTTTGCATTGCAGACAGTTGGGGTGAAAGGTCTCGACGGATTTGCTGTTGCCTACGTGAAGAGATAGCGCTTTCCAGGCGAAAAGTCAGGACCGCTCAACCACCGTCCCCTGGTGAAACACTATCCGCCAACCGCTTGCAGCTTTCTCCCAGATCGTTGACCGACGCGTGAGCCGCACTTCGCCCTGAAGCAGCGTATAGGTCAGCAGATACACATCGCCGGCCAGCCTGCGGCACCACGCATCTCGAATCTTCCACACTGCGGACTCAAGCTTCGAACGCCGCTCCTCAAGCACCTTGAGGCAAAAGGCGCGTGAGTAGCGCCGTCCCGACGCACCCACCTCCCAGAAATCGGCGGCGGTCATGGCTTCAAGATGGGGTTGTGTCATTTCAGAAGGCGGCCAGTGAAAGATGGGCTCAAGACGAAGCAATTCGGCAAGAGTACTTTCCAATTCGGGCGCAGTCACAAGTTCCGGTTCCATGCCCAACAGCATATCGAAACCGACGTCTAGTGGATTGCTCAAGCATCAATTTTCGCGAAAGTGAATCGGGGCATGACAACGTTGAATCTCAACATGCCGAAGCCAGGAGCCAGACGCTAGCAGCAAAAAGCTGCCTTCATCCGGCCATCAGCGCGCGCAGCGCCACGGCGTAGTGAGCGGGTAGCGCCTTCTTGTTCAACTGGTCGTCGCAGACCACGTGCACGGTTTCGCCTTCAGCAAGCAGTGTAGGCTGTTCCCCTGCTGGCGCCTTGCGCAGAATTCGATAGCCGAACTTGATGACCGAGCCGCGCAAAAGCACAGGCCGGGTTTCAATCAGAATTTCATCGTCGTATTTTGCCGGTGAGCGATAGCGGCAGGAAGCTTCAACCACAGGCAGAATACACTCGTGCTCGGTCTCCAACTGGCTGTAGGCAAGGCCCAGGGATCGTAGCAGTTCGACACGCCCGATCTCAAACCAGACCAGGTAGTTAGCATAGTAGACGATGCCCATCTGGTCGGTTTCTGCGTAGCGGACCCGGACTTGGGTTGTAACAGGCATGGAGCGGACTCCAGAAAAGCGAGTGGTCAGTCGTCAGTTTTCAGTTGTCACTGGCCGCAGCTGCGCGAGCCGCCGGGGCCTACTGACAACTGACCACTGATCACTGACAACTGTTCTCACGGCTTTATATGCGTGAAGATGGGCAGCTTGGTCACGTCGTTGAAAATGATGAAGCAGAAGAACGCGACCAGGACTACAAACGCCGCCTGGTAGATGCGCTCCTTCACGTTGATGCTGATGTCGCGGCGGAGGAAGCTTTCAATGATGAGCAGAACAATCAGGCCGCCATCGAGAATCGGGAAGGGCATCAGGTTGAGGATGCCGAGGTTGAGGCTGATTGTTCCGGCCAACCCGAACTTGGGATACCAGTCCTGCATTTCGGCTGCGTCGCCGGCCATGCGGGCAATGCCCACCGGCCCGGCCAGTTGAGACACCGAAATCTTGTGCACGAAGATGCGCTGCAGCACTTCAACAATGAGGAGGGCGTTGTCTTCGCAGTAGTCTGTGGCCTTGCTGATGGCCGCGGTCATCGGCAGAGGGTTATCGCGGATGGGTGTGGGCACGCGAGCGAACCCGAGCTTCCAGCCTGAGGCATCCATCTTGGCTGGATGAGCCACCATGGTCACCGTGGCGCCATTGCGCAGAACGGTCAGTGTGACAGGCTTTCCCTGGCCCACCTGCATGTAGGCCACCAGCGTCTCAACCGTGTGGAAGGCATGGCCGTCAACCGATTCAATCTGGTCACCGGCGCGCAGGCCTGCCTGCTCCGCGGGCGTTCCGGGCTGCACTTCCTGTACGCCAATCGGACCGGCAAGATATTGAGCCAGCAGTCCTGTCTCGCCCAGGTCGAAGTCGTCGTTCTTGGCGCTGGCCGGCACAGCCAACATGAGATTGAGTGACTGGCCGCCTCGATCGACCGTGACCGGCACGGTCTGATTGGCATTCAACTTTGTCTGCTCGAAGACCTTTTGCCAATCGGGATTTTGAACGGTGTCAAAGCGGGTAAGAAGGTCGCCGGGCAAAAAGCCTGCCTGCGCGGCGGGCGATCCCGGGGTGACCCACTCGACGGCAGTGGTGTTCACCTCCATCGAAGGGACCTCGTTGATCCAGCCGAAGTAGAAGACCATGAGGACGAAAGCCAGCACGAAGTTGGCGCAGGGACCNNGTGTCGCCGCTGATCTGGTCAGGGGTTTCGCCCGTCATCTTGACGTAGCCGCCCAGGGGCAGAAGGCATACCTTGTAGTCGGTTTCTCCGTACTTGAAGCCGAACAGGCGCGGTCCAAAGCCGAAGGAGAAGGCCTCAACGCGTACGCCGCAAAGTTTGGCGACGGCAAAATGGCCAAACTCGTGGACGATCACCATGATGCCGACGAGGACGACAAAGGCTGCGGTAGAAACCAGAAATTCATGCATAGATTTGCGGTTAGATCCTTAAGGCGTTGTGGCGGCTGTTTTTCACTGTTTCACGTTCCAGCGGCCGGCGACATAACACATACAGGGCACTCGGCCGAACTCGTGCTAGTCCAGCAGCCTGCGCGCTGTTTCACGCGCTTCCCGATCGGCGGCCAGCACGTCCGCGATCGTGGCGGGGTGGGCCTCCGGCGTGGCTGCAAGCACCTTNNCTCGTCGGCCGCGTTGAGGGCGATGGCGTGCGCGCCCCCCTTTTCGGCAGCTTCATACGAAAGGCGAAGGCACGGGAATCGTTCAAAATCGGGCGGCTCAAAGTCCAGATGGCGCAGCGAGGCCAGATCGAAGGTCAGCGTGGAGGCCGGGCGCTCCGGCCAAGCCAGCGCGTACAGAATCGGCAGGCGCATGTCGGTCACCGAAATCTGCGCCAGGATTGACCCATCAACATACTCCACCAGCGAGTGGACCGTGGACTGGGGATGGACAATGACCCGCACCTGCGATGGCGGCACGTCAAACAGCCGGCAGGCCTCGATGATTTCGAGCCCTTTGTTGAGCATGGTCGCCGAGTCGATGGTGATCCGCCGTCCCATCACCCAGGTGGGGTGCTTGAGCGCCTGTTCGGGCGTAATGGCCGCGAACTGCTCTGGTGGCAATTGGCGAAAGGGTCCGCCGGAGGCTGTAAGCCAGATGGTCTTGACCTCAGAGTGCTCGCCTACGCGCAGGCATTGGTGTACGGCGTTGTGCTCGCTGTCGATGGGCAGGATGGGCACATTGCGCTCGCGGGCCGCGCGGGTAAGAATCTCGCCGGCGGCGACCATGCACTCCTTGTTGGCCAGGCCCACGGGCTTGCCTGCCAGGATGGCCGCGTGCGTCGCCTCAAGCCCGGCCACGCCCACAATGGCTGAGACCACAAAGTCCGCCTCAGGCAGTGTGGAACAGGCGATCGTGCCCTCGGTTCCATGAACTACTTCAACGCCCGTGACGCCGGCTGCTTTGAGGCGGGCGGCAAGCTGACTGGCCAGCTCTTCCGTGGCCATCGAAATCAGCCTTGGACGCCAGCGGGAGGCCTGGGCAAACGCCTCGTCAATGTTACGGCCGGCTGCCAGAGAGGCCACTTGGTAGCGGTCGGCAAACTGCTCAACAATGGAGAGGGTGCTTTGGCCGATGGAGCCGGTGGAACCGAGGATGGCGAGTCGCTTCAAGAGGATGTCTTTCTGAAAAGTCCAAGTGGTTTCTTGAGGAAGGCGAAGGCAATCAGCAAACCGGAAGTACCGGCCCCAAGGAATACAGAGGATACCAGCAGAATCCGGGCTGGCGCCACGCTGCCCCCGCCCCGTTCGAAGACCTCTGCCAGCAAGGCGCATGCCCCGACCGCCATGCCGAGGAGTGCGATGAAACACCATTGCATCCAGGGCCTGGAAAACAATCGGGAGGGTTCAGCGTTGATTCGTTTTTCGGCTACGGTATAGGGCAAAAGCGCAACAGCAAGTGCGGATTGGGGCGCAATGAGAATGACGAAACCCAGAAGGATCGCCATGAAGTGAAGTGAGACATTTTGGATCACTTTCTCAGGGAAAAGCGCCAGCGCGGCAATGCAGAGGAGCAGAATGACCGAGGCCCGCTTCCAAAGATTCTGCGTCCGATGCCGGGCGGAATTGATGATTCCGAGGACCGACGCGCGCACTACTAGAAGAACAGCAATCGAAAGCGCGGCCATCGCAGCCAAGAGTGCAAGGAGCTCGACTGTGGCGGCTTTTCCGATCCACTCGGCAGGGTGGCGAAGCATAGCGACGGCATCGGAGCCGAGGGCCACCAGCACGCTGAGCGGAACCGCAATCTGGGTACGCGCTATCAGGAAGTCGTCCGGCGCCCCGGATGATCGCATTAGGTTTGCCTGAACGACGCGAAATGCGGAGAGAACCGCCAGCAGGCAGGAGAGGATCATTGCAATCGAATTGACGGCATCGTAGGGATCTTCGGAAAACGGAATGACAGCGGCAAGAGCCGGTGCATGCTTGGCATAGGAGAAAAACTGATTAAAGACCACCGCAAGCGCGAGAACGGCAATGGCGTTGAGCCCGGGTTTCAGGGCCTTTTTCCCCTCAGCGCTGTACTTTTCAAAGTTCATTATTGGGAAGAGCCCATCAGAAAGACTGGTGAATAACCTGAGCGTACCATAGCACCGGAGCTGCCAGCAGCAGCGCGTCAATGCGGTCAAGGACCCCGCCGTGGCCGGGAATCAGGCTGCCTGAGTCCTTGACGCCGGAGGAGCGCTTGAGGGCGGACTCGGCCAGATCGCCCACCTGCGCGGCCACGTTCACCACCACAGCCAGCCCCAGCCAGTACCAGATGTCGCCCGGATAGGAAAGCACTGCCGAATCCCATTGCGTGAGCAACTCGGCCAGGCCAATGAGCCCGCCCGCCATCAGCAGGCTGCCCGCCAGCGATCCCATGGATCCCTCCCAGGTCTTCTTCGGGCTGAGCGTGGGCGCCAGTTTGTGACGGCCCCAGGCGCGGCCCACGTAGAGAGCTACCGAGTCCCCCGCCCAGACGACACACAGTAGAAATGCCACCAGCGATGGCCCATTGGCCTCCTCGTGCAGCGAGACCACGGCGATCAGGGTAAAGCCAACGTAGAGCAGGCAGAAGATGGATGTGGCGGCATCAGCCATCACCTGCTCAACCGGCCTTAGGAAGGTGCAATAAACCAGCAGGCCCAGCGAAAGAATGCCGAAGATGGCCGCAGTGCGATCTGGCCATTGAAAGTTGACGGCAAACAAGGCCAGCAGAGCCACCAGAACGGCAGCCCTAGGCGGGTTGGCACCGCCCTTTTCCGCCAGGCCCATAAACTCCCATCCGGCCAGCGCCGCGACCGTGGCGACTGCCAGCGTGAAAAGCCACTGCCAACGGGGGCCCAGGAACACCAGCAACAGGACCAACGGAATCAGAACAGCTGCTGTAACGACTCGTTTCATCCAGCGTTGAGAATACACCGCTGGGGTCCCGATTCACGATTCCAAGTCAAACGGAAATCAGCGATTTCCGGGCGGGAGGTACCGTGCCAACACCAGAGGGTCAGGTAACCAGGAAACCCTTTCCTGTGGCTAACCCAACCGAAATGTGATCCAG
>PLST01000350.1:12703-14627 GCA_003164255.1 Acidobacteriaceae bacterium
TTGTCCGCCATGGGTTCAATGCATGGCTACGGTCTTGCGCGACGGATTGAGCAGGTGAGCGGCAATGAAGTTCTGTTGAACCAGGGAACCATTTACGCGTCACTGGTCCGGCTGGAGCAGCGGGGATGGATCGGATCAAGCTGGGGCATCTCCGGCAACAACCGCAGGGCCAAGTTTTATTCCATTACCCACGTGGGCCGCCAGCAGATGGCCGAAGGCGCCCGCTACTGGGAGAGACTGACCGGCGTAATGGACAAGGTGCTTTCCATGGGCAAGGAGCCGGGTGGTGAAGAGGGTGTTGCATGAGCCTGCTGCGACGGAGTTGGCAGCGATGCTGCGCATTTTTTCGCAAGAAGGGGTTGGATGCCGACATCGAAGCCGAAATTGCTGCCCACCTGGAGCTGGCCACTGAGGAGAATCGCTTGCGCGGAATCTCAGAGGTGGAAGCACGCCGGCTCGCTCTTGTAAGCATGGGAGGCATTGAACAGGCGAAGGACTTGCACCGGGAGGCGAGGGGTCTAATGAAACTCGACATCGTTCTGCAGGACGTGAAATACACCTTGCGCACGCTGGGCCGCGACCCCGGATTCACCATCGTCGCAGTCCTCATCCTTGCCCTCGGCATCGGGGCCAACGTAGCGGTGTTCAGCGTGGTCAACACGCTTCTGCTGCGGCCGCTTCCCTTTCCGGATGCAAACCAGCTGGTCTGGATCGCGCCGCCTCCAACCAAATGCGGTCTTTCCTGCGCCACCTATTCCACCGACGCGTACGACACGTTTCGCGCCAGAACGCACTCCTTCCAGGACGTGACCGGCTATTTTGCTTTTTCAGGAACTGACAATCTGAGCCTGAATCTTGGAGCGCAGCCCATCCCGGCCACAAGCATCGACGTGATCGCCAATTTCTTTCAGGTGCTCGGCGTACAGCCTGCCATGGGGCGCGCGTTTACGGCTGCCGACGGGCTGAATGGCGCCGCGCCGGTGGTTCTGCTCACCGATGCCTGGTGGCGCACCCAGTTTGGGGCCGATCCGGCCATCGTGGGCAAGAGCTTCGACATGAACGGCAAGCAGACAACGGTCATCGGCGTCCTTCCAAAAAGTTTCGACTTTGGCGGCGTGTTCTCGCCGGGAGTTAAAGTCGACGCGATTACGCCGCTCAACCTCTACGGCCCACCGCGCGACGAGGGAAACATCATCACCATGATCGGCCGGCTCAATCCGGGAGTCAGGCTTGCACAGGCGGTTGGCGATGCGCAGGCGGCCTCGACGGTCATGTGCTGGAACCTGAAGTATCCCGAGTCCTGCCACGACTACAAGGGCAACGTGGTGCCTGTGCCACTGAAGGACTACATCGGCGGAAGGCTGCGCCGCTCGCTTGTGGTGTTGTGGTGCGCCGTGGGCGCTATCTTGTTGATCGCCTGCGTCAATCTCTCCAACCTCATGCTGGCGCGCGCCGCCGCACGAGGCAAGGAGTTCGCGATGCGCAGCGCACTCGGCGCAAGCCGCGCACGCATTGTCGGCCAGTTGCTCACTGAAAGTTTCATCCTTTCCGGAGCCG
This sequence comes from Acidobacteriaceae bacterium, assembly GCA_003164255.1. Classification (GTDB taxonomy): domain Bacteria; phylum Acidobacteriota; class Terriglobia; order Terriglobales; family Acidobacteriaceae; genus Telmatobacter. The sequence goes on from PLST01000350.1 coordinate 14,261, forward strand.
GCGCGCTGCTCGGACTGGGCCTGGCTTCGATTCTTGTTGCGTGGCTCGCTCACCAGGGGGCGCTTGCCTTGCCGCTCTTGAGCACGCTGCATTTGGACGCGGCAGCGCTGGGCTGGACGGTACTGATCGCCGTCTTTGCTGCCGTTGTCTTTGGACTGGTTCCGGGATTGAGGATTGCCGGCGGCAACCTGCAGGAAGCACTCAAGGATTCAGGTCCCGGCTCGGGCCAGGGACGCAAGCACGAGCGCATCCGCTCCGTTCTGGTGGTCACTGAAGTGGCGCTTTCCTGCATGTTGCTGGTGGGCGCAGGACTGCTGATGCGCAGCTTCTTGAAGGTGCTCGATGTCGATCTGGGGTTCCAGCCGGA
>PLST01000350.1:14762-22744 GCA_003164255.1 Acidobacteriaceae bacterium
TCGATGGCGCATTTCTACTGGCCGAATCAGAACGCCGTTGGCCAAGTACTTACCAACGGCAGTCAGGACCTTCATGTGATCGGCGTGGCGCAAGACGTCCATGAAGAGAGCGTGGATGGCGCTGAGGGCTGGCAGATCTATTACCCCATGACTCAGCAAAGACCCAATGGCCTTGAGTTGGTGGTGCGCTCTCAGCTCGACCCAGGACAGTTGGCCGGCAGCGTGATGAATGTGCTGCGCGAGTTGAATCCGAAACAGAGTGCCGCGGAGTTCCGCCCCATCAAGTCGCTGGTGAGCCATGCGGTCTCGCCGCGCCGCTTCTTCGTTTTGCTGGTGGGCTCGTTTGCGGGCCTCGGGCTATTGCTGGCCGCGCTAGGCATCTACGGCGTCATCTCCTACTCGGTGACGCGGCGGACGCAGGAGATCGGCATTCGCATGGCGCTGGGCGCAAGCGCAGGCCGCGTGCAACGGCAGGTGCTCACAGGAACGCTCCGGCTGGCGCTTGCGGGTGTAGTGCTTGGCGCGGCGGCCTCGCTCGCTGTTGCAAAGCTCATCGCCTCGCTGCTGTTCGCCACTTCGCCATGGGACCTGGCTACCTATGCAGCCATGGCGCTTACGCTATTCGCAGTCGCCGCGTTCTCAGGCTACATCCCCGCGCGCCGCGCTTCGCGCATCAACCCCATGGTGGCGCTGCGGGCTGACTAGGCCAAACCCATGCCGGCGGCCCGCTCGCTCAAGCGCGCGTCGCCTTCACCCGGTCGCTGATCATCTGCACGGCGCGCAACGAACTCACCGCGGCGCCTTCCTGCCATCCCAGAATATGGCTCACATGGTCGCCCACAAAGTAGATCGGCCCGTCCGGCTCAATCAATTTTGCGTAGCCCGCTCCCAGTTTCACGCCGTACGCATCCTCGCCGGGCCCGTACGACTGAATCCAGGAGCCCTCGTTATACGGAACCCTTCCCCATCCAACAAACATCGGCTTTTCGAGCTCTTTGCCGTGGCCGGGGTGCAGCCGTTCGATGGATCGGCGCGACTCGGCGAATTTCCCTTCGAGACTGAGCGCGCCAAACTCCGGCCCTTCGTCCCAATTAAACCCGCTCACCAGCACGCCGCGTTCGCTGAACAGCTTTGCTGAAGGAAACCACACCGGGCTGCATCCGGAGTTGAGAAATTCCAGCCCGCCATAGATGTTGTAATCCTTCTCCCAGAAGCGGCGGCTCTCCCACGCAATCTTGTACGCGCCTGCGTAGCTGCACTCGGTGATCACCTTGCTGTAAGGCGCGCTGAAGTCGTTGGGAATTTTCTTGAGGATCGAGAGCGGCATGCCGCAGACGCAATAATCGGCCTCAAGCGTCTTCTCGACGCCACCTTGCCTGTAGCCGATGCGCACGCCCTTTTCCGTCTTGCGAATCTCCGTCACCGGCGAGTTGTAGCGCACCGTGTCGCCCAGCGCCTTGGCAAACGCGTAAGCAATATGGTCCATGCCGCCGACCGGCTGAAACATGGTGGCCTGCCAGTCGAATGCCTCTTCAAACAGAACGCCGTCCCAGAAGTTTTCATCCAGCAGCGTATGCATGTCGATAGGCTTGCTCAGCACGCCGGTCTCCTGGCCTGCGCCCGGCTTCACGTCATACCCGGCGCGATCGCTGCCCACATAGGCATTGGCGTCGTCGAGCGGGCCGTAGATTCTCAGGAAGCTCAACATGCGGTCGCGGTCTTCCCCGCTCATCTCCTGGTCAAGCGCTCCCTTTTGAAGGCACTTGGCCAGCAGTTCGCTCACATGGCCGCGGGTGTCGTTCAAAGCCTGCCGCTGCACCACCGGTTTGCCGCCATTGGCCTTGTCATTTTGCAGAAGGCTTGACCGGCTGGTGTTCACTTCCACTTCAAGCTCGACGCCGAACTTGCGGCAATAGCCGAGAATGTGGTCATGCACTGAGGGCAGCCGCGCCGGGCCGAAGTTCTGATAGTTGCCAGCGTCGAATGTGCACGTTTGCTCGCTGCCGTCAGTAAACTTCACTTTGTCGCCGCCGCGCACGGTCCAATTGCGGCCGCCCGGCCGCTCGCGCGCCTCAAGCAGCGTGCAATCGTAGCCCAGGGCCTTCATCTCGTAGGCCGCCACCAGCCCCGCGATGCCTCCACCCAGGATTGCAACCTTCACGCCTTTGCCGGTGCCCGGCGCAACGCCCAGCGGAAGCACTCCAGCAGCCCGCGCAGGAACAAGGCCGATTGCCTGCATGGTCATGAACGCTGCGCCATAACCGCCAGCCTGGCCGACGCGCATCAGAAAATCTCGCCGGGAAAGTCCTCTGGACAAAGTCATCGAGTGCCGCTCCTTTCAACGGTGCCCTGGTGCCTCTGGTTTTCAGATTTGAGTGAAGTAAAGGTCCCGCACTGCTGCGAGGGATTCGCAGGGGATTCGAACAGTGTTCTCTGAGTGGACCGCAACCCGGGTTCGGGTGTCAACGGGTTTCCCCCAACCAGGGGGATTCACATTCTCAACCGGCCGCGCTGCTGATGCGTTCCGGATCTTCTTCTACCTCGCCGCAATCTTCGCCGAGTCCGCCATAACGGCGCTCACGGCGTTGGAAGTCGGCGATTGCCTCAAGCAGATGGATGCCGCGGAAGTCGGGCCAGTAGCGCTCAGTGACGAAGATCTCCGTGTACGCGATCTGCCAGAGCAGGTAATTGGAGAGGCGCATCTCGCCCGAGGTGCGGATCAGCAGATCGGGGTCGGGCATGTGAGCCGTGTAGAGATGGCGGTGAACATCTTCCTCGGTAATGCGGTCGGGGCTGAGATTTTTTTGCTTCATCTCCGCTGCCAGTCCGCGCATGGCATCCACAATCTCTGACCGGCCGCCGTAGTTGAGAGCCAGCGTCAGGGTGGTGCCAGTGTTGCGCGCCGTGGCTTCGGCGGCCCAGGCCATTTTTTCCTGCACGTCGGGAGCCAGCTCGCGGGTGCGGCCGATGTAGCGGATCCGCACGTTGTTGTCCATCATGCGCTGCAGGTTGGTCTCAAGATAGTTCTTGAGCAGGCGCATGAGGAAGCTGACTTCGGCGCGCGGGCGGCGCAGATTGTTTTCGAGCGAGAAGGCGTAAAGCGTGAGCCAGGGAAGGCCGATGCGCGAGGCGGTCTCCGTGACCATTTGCACGCTCTTGGCGCCCTGCTGGTGGCCGAGGAACCGCTTCAGCGAGCGCTGTCCCGCCCATCGTCCATTGCCATCCATGATGATGGCCACATGCTCGGGCAGCCGCTCGGGCTTGAGCGTCGCGTAGATGGCGCGCTCATCATCGGTGAGTTCATGGATGCGCAGCGTGCCGGGGTTATACAAAGGATTCGCCTCAACCTTACATTTGCGGATTCCAGGACAGGCGCCCGGAAACAATCGGGAATCGATGGCAGAAGAGTTCTCGCCCGGTCCGGATGATGGGTGTGTCCCCTGCTCGATCCGAGGGCCGGCGCACGAAACCCCAATAGCCGCAACCGTGGAGTTACACAATCGACCCTAGCACAAGCGCCGAGGGGCTGCAAAGGAGCGCCGCTACACCTGCAGGCGCGCAAGCGGACGGCGCCAGCCAGGCGCTCGAGCAGCGGCCGTTCTGGCCGCCGGCCAATGGCCGGCGGGGCAGACTAGCAACTGGCGCCAAGCCGTCTACGCTGAGCGGCGGCGGCCCGTTGCTGTGTCCTTCACGGCGCCCAGAAACAGCGTCCGATGGAACTGCACCAGACGAGGCAGAAGTTCAGCCACTTCAGCCACGAACGGATCGGCGAAGATGGCGGCAATCTCTTCTTCGCGGCGGCTGCGCGAATCCCTCACCAGCTGGCACACGTCCACATCGAGAGCCAGGGCCAGGCGCTCCAGCGAACCAAGCGTCGGAATCGCCTTGCCGTTCTCGATTTTGGAGATGTAGGTGCGAGGCACCTGCATGCGCCCTGCCAGTTGACGCTGGCTCAGGTGGCGCAAACGCCGGATTTCGCGCACCTGTCCGGCCACCTGCAGTCCGGCTTCGGATGAAGAAGGCACAGGTGGGCTCGAAACCAGTTGTGGCATTAAAGCTGCCGGCTCCTCGATATCAAGAGGGCGCCTGCACTTTCTGCAAAGGGAGTTTGCGGTTCTATATTGCATAAGCCTGCAATTTTCACACCGCACAACCTCGCGTGTTTCCACGCAGACAGGAGTGGTTGCCATAGGCCAAATGCGGACAGGGCGCCAGAGCAGGAACCCCGCGGTGCTTTTTTTGCACCGCAATATGGGTTACTTTCAGGGATAGGAACCATAACTGTCAAGTACAAACTAGGGGTCAATCCTAAGAATCCCGGATCAAATCCTGCAAAACCCGGTGTCTCGCGAACCAAGGTAAGCAACTCTGGGCATTCCAAAGGCTGATAATTCACTTGCAAAGGAGAAACCATGGGCACAGGCAGTGATGCCCGATACACGCGCGAACAGGCCTGGCAACTGCTGACCGAGTGGACCGCAAGCGAGAGCCTGCGCAAGCATGCCCTGTCGGTGGAGGCCTGTGTCCTCTCTTATGGCGAGGCGGAAGCGGACCGGCTGGGCCTGGGCGGACTCGAGCGCGCGGCCATGCTCGAGCTCTACTCCACCACGGCCTTGCTGCACGACTACGACTATGAGCGCCACCCCACGGCCGACGAGCATCCCTTCGTTGGCGTACGGGAACTGGAGCGGCTGGGCTGGCCCGCGGAGCTGCGGNNGCCTGTGCGCTGGTCAAGCCGGGCAAGCGCATTGCCGAGGTTGAGGTGGCCAGTGTGCGCAAGAAGATGAAGGACAAGACCTTCGCCCGGGGCGTGAATCGGGAGGATGTGGTGCAGGGTGCGGCCGAGCTCGGCGTGGAGCTGGACGCGCACATTGGCTTCTGCATTGAGGCGATGAAACTTCGTTCCGCCGAACTGGGACTCTAGCCACTGTTAACGCTTTGGAGCCAATGCGTCGAAAGTTGTAGGAGAGCGTGGCCCAACCCCCACGGGAACTGTCAGATAATCGGGTTACCCCGGAATCTACTCCTCATTCCAGGGGGAATCGCGCCATGCTGAGACTCTTTGGAAAAAAATCAGGCACCGACGCCTCGCGGACCAGCTTCTCTGAGGCGCAGGCTGCCATTGAGGCGCTCTACGCCATGGAGACGCAGGCCAATCTGGCTGCGCTGCGCGAGCGCCAGCGCAGCTTCAAGCAACAGAAGGCCGTGGCCCATTATCTTGAGTACTGGCCAGCGGCCGTTGGCATTGCCATCAGCTTAGTCGCTCCCCAGATCCACGACATGCTGTTGCCCATGGGGCCGTGGGCCATGAGCATTGTGTTCCCCTTCGCCGTCATCGCGGGACGCCCTGAGATTTACATGGGCGATAAGGTGGCTGCGCTGCTGCCCACTGTCATGCTCTATCTCCAGTTTCCACTGGAAGGCTACATGGCAAGAACCGTGCTGAAGGGTAAAGTCACGGTGCGCGGCGTGATCATCCAGGTGCTGTTTTACCACTTGCTGGCGATCGCCGAATTGTTCCTGCTGAATGGCTTCATGGCTCCTGCCGTGACCAAGTAGCCAGAGCGACGAAATTGCGCAGCTGGCTCGTCAGCGCCATTCACTAGAGCCTCGTCGAAAATTGAGAACATCGAAACACGGCTGCGGCTTGCCGGGCCTACGGCTTGTGCGCGCGCAGTTCGGCCACAATTTCAGCCGCCGCCACGCGAGCTTTTTCTTCCTGATCGGGCGGAAAGCTGATGGCGCCCACGCGCGCATGGCCACCGCCGCCGTAGCGCTCGCATACTTGCGCCAGGTTCACCATCTTTGCGGGGTCGGCCTTGGTCCACGGGTTTGAGCCCACGGCCACCTTGGTACGAAAGCTCGACTTCGAAAGCCCGATGGAGTAAATGGCTTCTGGATACAGGTAGTAGGGAATGAATTTGTTGAAGCCCTCAAGCGGGTGGTCGGTAATGTCGAAGAAGATTGTGCCGTCCTTCTCCTCGGCCCGGCTGCGGATGAGCGCCAGCGCCTCGGCGTGACGTTCGAGCAGCGGCGGCAAAAGCGACGCAACAAACGGCTGACTCAGCACCTCAGCCAGCGGCATGGAGGTCAGCAGCGGAATCAGCCGCGGAATGAACTCGGGGTCCTGGTTAGCCTCGATAATCAGCGTCAGCTTCATGGCAGGAGCCGCCATCTCAACTGCGGACTCGGGGCTCTCGTACTGCGCCCCGTCCACAATATCGGCCCAGTGAATCAGTTCCGCCAACGGCGCGGTATCAAAGCCATAGCGTGTCGAAGCAATGTGCGCCAGGAAGCTGGTGCATGAGGTGTAATTCGGGTCAAAGAACTTGCGCGATCCACACACCGGATCCTGCTGGCAGGCAAGAAAATGCTGGTGGTCCTCCCGCGTGAGAAAGGCCGACTGGTGATGATCGAACCACCAGGTGATCCTGGGTGAGGCCGAGTACTTGAAATCCACGATGGCATTTTCATCGCCGGTGAATTCGCTCTCGTCAAACAACGCGCCCGCGCGGTGAACCAGCCCGTGATATTCATACGTGGCGTTTGCGTCGACGCACTCGCGATGAAAGCGCGTAAACAGAGAGGCTGAGCATGCACCGTCAAAACATTTGTCGTGATAGAAAACGCGAACCCGCAAGAGTTGAGTTCCTCCTGAGCCGGAAGGTGAAATAGCCGGAACTGTTAAGCATCAAGGGCTGGGCCCGTTGTGTCAAGGCGGGTGGATGAGGGAAAATGGCCCGCAGGCCCCGCAAAACCGTCCAAAAGTCGACTGCATAGGGTACTTTTATCAGTACGATCGATTCGAGAGAGACCAGCTTGTTTTTTCTTTCAGGAGGCTGAGTGGAGCAAGAGAACCATTCCCCCGTACCAGAGGCAGCGCCCGCCGAAGAACCTTCCGGCGCATCCCTCCTGCCCGAAAATGCATCTTCCGCCAGCCCTGCGCCCGGCGCCGACCCGGAGGAATATCGCGGTGTGGACTGGGCGTTCATCGGCGACAACGGATTGCGCGCCGGATGGTCGGTACTGATCTTCGTACCCATCTACTTCATCGCTCTCTTCACGCTCGGAACCGCGGCATCTCTGATCGTTGGAAATATCGTCCACAATAGGCTGGGCAGCGGAACTGCTCTTTCGGCGGGCATCGGTGAACTGGTTCCGTTTTTCGCCATGCTGATTGCGGCTGCAATCGTCGGCCTTATCGAGCACCGCAGCATTCTGGACTTCAATCTCAAAGGTTCGCGCCGCGTGCTCAACTTCTTCTCGGGATTCGCGGCCGGATTTGCCGCACTCTCTGTGCTGGTGGGCGCGCTCGCCGCCGGCGGCTGGCTGCACTTTGGCCCCATCGCGCTGACGGGGACCAATATTCTCAAGTTCGCCGCACTTTGGGGCATCACCTTTCTGCTGGTGGGATGCTTTGAAGAAGGTGTGTTCCGCTGCTACCTGCAATTCACGCTCACGCGCGGCATCAACTTCTGGTGGGCGCTGGCCGCTGTCGCCGGGCTTTGCCTTGACCTGGTGTTGCGAGCCAGGGGCAACGGCGTGTGGGGCGTCTACGCAATCGCTCTGCTAGGGGTGCTGCCTTGTTTCGCGCTGCATTGGTTAAGGGCCGAGAACGCGGGATTCTGGCATGCTGCCTGGGTCACCTCTACGCTTTTCGGATTCATCCACACCGGCAACAACGGTGAAAACTGGATCGGCATCTTTGCCGCCGCGGCCATCGGATTTGTCTTCTGTGTCAGCGTGCGCGTCACCGGATCGGCATGGTGGGCCATCGGCTGTCATTTCGCATGGGATTGGGCGGAGACCTACTTCTACGGCACCGCCGACAGCGGATTGCCCGCNNGCATTTGCCGGGAAGCAACCGGCTGTCCTGCCAGTTGCTGCGCCTGTTCCCCAAGCAAAGAAGGTTTGATGTTGTCGTGCCCCATCGTGGGGCCACACTATCCTTCCGCTGGTTCGATCTTCAGGGTCCAGGCGTG
>PLST01000350.1:22757-26849 GCA_003164255.1 Acidobacteriaceae bacterium
CGGTGAGAATGGCGTAGTCAAATCGCCGGTCCTTGGTGCGCGTGTAACGGATATTGTCGCCTTCAGACCACAGGGTGCCTTCGCGGGCGCGAGTGGCGTAGATGGCTTCGCCGTTCACCTTGAGCCAGGCGCCTGTGCCCTTCATCTGACGAATGGCCTCGGGGTGAAACTCGCCATGGGCGCTGGGGCCGACGCCGACCATGAACCCGCCGCCCTTGGCGACCGAGTCCACGAGGTTGTGCACGATCCAGGTGGTGCCCTTGTACTTTGCCGCGTCAGGGTCGTAGGAGAAGTCGGTGCCCAGGGGATAGATGGTGAGCCAGGGCTTGTCAGTGGTTTCCTTGGAGCCGGGGACGACGCGCTCGGGCGTGAAGTAGTCGCCATAGTTGCCGATGCCGCGATTGCGCAGCATCACGTCCGGCTGCAGCTCGCGCATCATGAGCAGCGTCTTGCGCAACTCCGGCCACACGCGGGGACCGAGCCACATGTCGAGACACATCATGTCGATGCGTCCATACCGCGTTAGAAGTTCTCTTAGCTGGGCGCGATGGCGCTCCATCATGCGCTTGACTTCTGCGTCAGTGGGATCGGGAACGACGACGGCATGGTCTCCCAGCTTTTCCTGCGTGAATCTGACGTCGTTCGGAGACATCCATTCTTTCGATGAAGGAATCTGCAGCGGATGTGCAACATAGGGGCGAAAGTCGGCGTCGTACCAGTCGGGGTGAGAAAAATATAAATCAATCTTGATGTCGCGCTTGTGAGCCGCGTCTGTAAGTTCCTTGATAATGTCGCGGCGAAACGGAGTCTCCATGATGGAATAGGCGAGGTCGCAAGCTTCGATGCGCGGGCCGCCGGGAGCGGTCCAGTTGGCGCGGCTTTTCACGCGCGTTTTGGTGTCGAACATTGAGAAGCCTTCGTGGTGCTTCGAGGTGAAGGCGAACATCTTCATGCCGCTGTCGCGGAAGACGTCCATCCAGGCGTCGGCGTCGAAGCCGGCGGGGTTCCAGGTCTTGTAGAGGCTGTTGTACGTCTGGCGGTCTTCAAACGACATGGGGAGATAAGGCCAGGACTCCGGGCCGCGATGCCAGATGGAGTAGATTCCCCAATGAATGCGGATGCCGAACTTCATATCCTGAAAGGCTTCATAGGCGCTCGCTGGGGCGTTGTGATATTCGGCCACCGGCGTGGTCTCAATGAAGGAGTCACTCCGCAACACGGACGGCGGAAAGCCGTGCACCGTTTGCGGCGATTGGCCCAGGCCGCGCAAGGGCGAGGTTGCAGCCAGCGCGGCGGCTGATGCGAGAAAGTCTCTGCGATTCATGGGGTGAGTCTCCTTGTTACCGCGGAAGATCCAGGCGAGGATTCTTTCTCGTGTCGCCGATTCCATGGAATTGTACCTTGGAATGCCTGGTCCGCTGTAGCCGGGCCTGGGGCGCGGTGGTGACGCGGCGTTATCCTGTTGTAGACCCATGGCTGACATATTCCCCATCGATCAGGCACGCGCGGGCGCTGCTGCTCCGTCTCCTGGCAGACGCAAGCCGCGCTGGCCGCGCATCCTGCTTTTGTCCATATGCATTCTCGCAGTGGTTGCACTGGTGGCCGCCAGCGCCGGCGTCCTCTGGCTGCACTCCGCAGCAAAAGCGGCGCTGCCGGTAATCGATGGTGAGCTGCATGTTGCCGGTCTGTCTGCGCCGGTCATCGTGCGGCGCGACGCCCACGGCGTTCCACACATTGAGGCGGCCAGCCAGGACGACCTGCTCATCGCCCAGGGCTACGTCACGGCGCAGGACCGCTTGTGGCAGATGGACGCCTACCGGCGCAACGCCGAGGGCACGCTCGCTGAGATCATGGGGCCCTCGCTCGTGGAGCACGACAAGGCGCAGCGCGTGATGGAGTTCAAGAATTCCGCGCAACGCATCTATGACCACCTGCTGCCGGCCGACCGTGACCGGGTAGATAACTACGCGCGCGGAGTGAACCTGTTCATCGAGCAGCATCAGGACTCTCTGCCTGCGGAATTCCGGCTGCTGCACTATCGTCCGCAGCCATGGACCGGCGTGGACTCGGTGAGCGTGGGGCTGATGATCGTTGAGATGCTGGACACGCACTGGCCCAACAAGCTGGCACGCGAGCGCGTCTCCGCCGACCTGAACAATCCCGGCCTCGAGTCCGATCTCTATCCCGTGGGCTCGTGGCGCGATCATCCGCCCACCGGGCTTGTGATTGATCTGAGCCAGCCGCATCCTGAACTGGCGCCGCCCAACTCGGACGATGACGACGATGATGAGCCTTCTTCGACACAGGCAGCGCCGCATCAGTACCCAGCGCCGATTCAGCCTTCCGACGTCAACCCGCGCGCGTTGTTCGCCCTCATGGGCCTGCCCGCTTGCGATGGCTGCGTCGATGGCTCCAACAACTGGGTAATTGCCGGCAGCCACACCGCCAGCGGCAAGCCGATGCTCTCAAACGATATGCACCTGAGCCTCATGGTGCCCAACATCTGGTTCATGGCTGATCTGCGCGCCCCCGGCCTCCACGCCGCGGGCGTCACCATTCCCGGCTTCCCGTTTGTCATTGAAGGGCACAACGAACACGTGGCCTGGGGTATCACCGCGCTCATGGGAGATGCGGACGACCTGTACATCGAGAAGCTCGACGGCAAGGGCAACTACCAGAACGCGGACGGCACATGGAAGCCCTTGATCTTAGACCACGAAATCATCAAAGTGCGTGGCGGAAAAGATGTAATCCTCAACGTCGAAATCACGGGCCATGGACCGTTGCTGAATCCGATCCTGCCCAAAGAGAGCAGGCCGATTGCGCTCAAGTGGACCCTGCACGATCCAACTCTGAACGCCTTGCCGATTTATCAACTGAACACTGCGCAGAACTGGACAGATTTCTCTTCCGCGCTTGCCAACTGGTGCTGGCCCACCTTGAACATGGTTTACGCCGACGACCAGGGGCACATTGCCTATCACGCGGTGGGCAGGGTTCCCCTGCGGCCTGGCGGGCTCGCAGGCAAACCCATCAACGATAGCGCGCACGAGTGGCAGGGCTACATTCCCTTTGACGACATGCCCAACTCCGTCGACCCGCCGTCGGGTTTTCTTGCCACCGCCAACTCCCGCGTCACCACGGACAAATCGCCCTATCCGCTCACGCTGGAGTGGGTGGAACCCTATCGCATCGAGCGCATCTACAAGGCTCTCGAGGGGCGCGATGGGCTCACGCCCAAAGACATGCTGGCTGTACAGACTGATGTCTATAGTGAGATGGACCAGGAGATGGGCCAGCGGTTGTCCTACGCCATCGACCACACCGAGGGTGTGGATGACCGGCTGCGCAAGGCCGCTGACCTGATGCGAAGCTGGGATGGACGCCTCACAACCGACTCCGTGGCAGCCTCGATTGTCACCACCACGCGCCAGGCGCTATGGCCCATGATTCTGGAGCCGAAGCTCGGTAAAGACGCCGCAGCCTATCGCTGGGAAGAATCGAATTTTGCCGAAGAAGAGATCGTGATGCATGCCCGGGCGGACTGGCTGCCGCCCGGCTACAAGAACTGGGACGCCCTGCTGACGGCCGCTGTGCGCAAGGGCATGGACAACGGCAAAGCGCCAGCCGACGTAACGACCTGGCACTATGGCGACTGGCACGTTGTGGACCTTGAGCATCCGCTTGCCAGGTACTTGCCGCTTGTTGGACGCATTGCGGGCACAGGGCCGCATCCACTGAGCGGCGACACCACCACCGTCAAGCAGGTGAACATTTCCTTCGGGCCTTCTCAGCGCTTCACCATCGACTGGAGCGATGTCGACGGCTCAACACAGAACATCGTGCTCGGCGAAAGCGGCGATCCGCTCAGCCCCTGGTTCCGCGACCAGTGGAACGACTGGTACGGTGGAACAACGTTCCCGTTCGCCTTCAGCCCCGCGGCCGTGGCAGCGCAAACAAAGCACACGCTGCGGCTGCTTCCATGAAGTCGCCTGAGCAAGACGACCGGGTGCCCCCGGTCTCGCTTCTGAGACCGGGGAATGAACCAAGTTGGCACCGCTTCATCGGCCCAGCCATCATCCTCTTCGCCGC
>PLST01000192.1 GCA_003164255.1 Acidobacteriaceae bacterium
CATTCGCCTTCACATCGTCCCGAATGGGGATCTGTGCGGCCATACCACCCATAGCATGGATGCCGCGCTTATGGCAGGTGTGAATGAGGAGCTCCACGTAGGAACGCAGAAACGGTTGATCCATCGTCACGTCGCCGCGCTGCGGCAAAACAAAGCCTGCGTGATTGCGGAACTTCTTGATGAAGCTGAAGATGTAGTCCCACCGGCCGCAGTTCAAACCCGCCGAGTGGTCGCGCAGCTCATAGAGGATCTCGTCCATCTCGAACGCTGCTGGAATCGTTTCAATCAGCACGGTGGCTCGGATAGTACCCGATGGAATCGCCGCATACTCTTGCGCGAACTCGAACACGTCATTCCACAACCGCGCTTCGAGATGACTTTCCAGTTTGGGAAGATAGAAGTAAGGAGCCGATCCACGATCGAGCAGGACGCGGTAATTATGAAAGAAGTACAGGCCGAAATCGAAAAGCGACGCGGACATAGGAGCGCGATCAATCTCGAAGTGCTTTTCCACCATGTGCCATCCCCGCGGCCGTACAAACAGCACGGCAGGCTTCGGGCTCAGCTTGTATGTGCGGCCTTCGGGCGAGCGCCATTCAATCGTGCGCGCATTCGCGTCGCGGAGATTCCTCTGCCCCTGAATGCAATTGCTCCAAGTCGGAGAATTAGCGTCCTCAAAATCCGCCATGAACACCCTGGCCCCGGAATTTAGCGCATTGATCACCATTTTGCGCTCGGTTGGTCCGGTGATCTCCACGCGCCGGTCGAGCAGTTCCGCAGGAATGGGTGCGACCGTCCAGGAAGATTTCCGGATCGACTCTGTGGCGGAAAGGAATCCTGGCAGCTCGCCGGCATCGAAAAGATCCTGGCGCCGCCGCCGCATTTCAAGCAGCGAAACTCGCTGCACCTCAAACCTCCGATGAAGCGCGTGCAGGAACTCGTAGGCCTGCGTCGTCAGCACATCGCGCTGGTCTTCGTACCGCGAACCGATCGGATCCAGAATCTCGACAGTTAAATCCATGACGCAACTCCTTGGGGAATGTGGCGCCGCGATCAGGCGCGGGCTGGCTGAGTATCCGGTACTTCGTGGTCGTAAGGATCTTCGAACTGCTCCTGCTCTGTGGAACCGGGTGTGGCGCAGGTGCTGAGATTGCCGGACGCAATGGTTGTAGCAACCAGGTCGAAGTAACCGGTCCCGACGAAGCGTTGGTGTTTTACAGCGGCATAACCGTAATTCTCTGCCGCTTCAAATTCGCGCTCCTGTAACTCAGCGTAAGCTAGCATTCCCATTTGGTTAAAGGAGCGTGCCAGCTCAAACATGGTGAGGTTCAGGGCGTGGAAACCGGCCAGCGTCACGAATTGAAACCGATACCCTAGCTCCGCAAGCTTTCGCTGAAAAGAAATAATTTCCTGCGTGTTCAGCTTGGCGTGCCAATTGAATGAAGGCGAGCAATTGTAGGCCAGCAATTTGCCCGGGAATTCACTGCGAATTGCGTTGGCGAAGCGCTCTGCATCCTCCAGGTTAGGCTCCGAGGTCTCGCACCAGATCATATCCGCATAGGCCGCATAGGCAAGACCGCGCGCAATCGCAGCTTCAATGCCTCCGCGGAAGGCAAAGAAACCTTCCACGGTTTTTGCGCCTGAAAGAAACGGCCGGTCAACAGGGTCGCAGTCGCTGGTGATCAACTGCGCAGCGTCTGCATCCGTCCGGGCAATCAGGATCGTGGGCACGTTCAGGACATCGGCAGCGACGCGCGCCGCTGTCAGCTTCAGAATCGCCTCCCGCGTTGGCACGAGCACCTTCCCGCCCAAGTGTCCGCATTTTTTCGCTGAAGACAATTGATCCTCAAAGTGAACTGCCGCGGCGCCCGCCTCAATCAGCGCTTTCGTCAGCTCAAATGCGTTCAGGTTGCCCCCAAAGCCGGCTTCCGCATCAGCCACGATGGGCAACATCCAGTCAATCGACTTGCGCCCTTCGGCATGCGAAATCTGGTCGGCTCGCAGCAGCGCATTATTGATGGCGCGGACCACGGCGGGAACACTGTTGGCCGGATAAAGGCTCTGGTCCGGATACATCTGACCACTGAGATTGGCATCGGCGGCAACCTGCCAGCCGCTCAGGTAAATTGCTTTCAGCCCCGCGGCGGCCATCTGGACGGCTTGATTGCCGGTGAGCGCACCCAAGGCGGCGATATAACTCTCATTCTGGAGCAGGCGCCAAAGTTTTTCAGCGCCCGCTCGGGCCAACGAGTATTCAATACGCACCGTCCCCCGAAGCCTGCTCACTTCCTCCGGGCTGTACGTCCGTGTAATACCCTTCCAGCGGGTCGCGTCCCAATCGTCGATCCATGTGGGGTTATTCATTGTGTCTCTCCTTGGGCCTGATCGAGCCTTGAGGTGATAGATCGAATTCAAACGCAACTTCTCTTGCTGCGCAAACCGACTGGTCCGAATCGGACGAGTAGACGGACGGCATCGAGTAGCCTTTGGGATGCCCATCATCTGCTATTCTTCACATCTGGGGCGCCGGAACGATCCGAACCATCGACCGACTTGACCCACCCCGATTGAGGCAGAATCCGTTGGCTTTGACACAAAAGGCAATTGATCAACTGACGGCAGCTCTGCGGTTCCGGCGCATCGATGAGGGCATCACCCTCATGGAGCGAATCGCCGACGATCTGCAACGGCTCGAGGTGTCCACCGCGAATCCCGGAAGCCTTCTGGTTCTGGTGGCACAATGGATCGACGCCGGCTTTCGCGACGCGCGGTTCCTGACACCCCTTCTGGACCGTTTTAGCAGCGCGTTCCGCAAGAAAATGACGGTGGATCAGTATCTGCAATTGCGCCTTGCAGAAGGCTTTCACGCCCTCGCGATGCGCCAGGGCGATGAGGCCATCCGCACCCTGGATCTGGTCATTCGGAGCCGCCAAGACCTGGGTGACACAAACAAACTTGCTCTTGCCCATTTCTGGAAAGGCCGGTCGCACCGGAAAAGAGGGGAGTACGAGAGTGCTTTGACGCATATCGTGCAGGCCCGCGATCTCGCTACAGCCTCCAGTGACTTCGTCTTCCGCGCGATCATTCGAATTCAAGAGAGCTGGCTGCTGTTTCAAAAAGGCCTTGCTAAAGAGGCGCTCCAACTTCTTGCTTCGTCCGAGGCAGAGTTGAAATCCACCGATCACACCATTGCGCTCGGCAATATCGAGTCGGCGCGAGGGCGGATCATCCGCCGATCCGGCGACTACGCATCCGCGCTCAAGCATTTCGACAAGGCTGAGCGTTTATACGAGAAGCGCGATCCGCAACACGCCAACCTGGCGCGCTGCCTGGTTAACGCTG
>PLST01000578.1 GCA_003164255.1 Acidobacteriaceae bacterium
CCATGGCCATATTAGCCGCGACGGCAGCGGCCGAACCTCCGCTTGATCCGCCCGGTACTCTCTCCGTATCCACCGGGTTGCGCACCGGCCCGTAGGCCGAGTTCTCGTTCGATGAGCCCATGGCAAACTCATCGCAGTTAAGTTTTCCAAGCAGAACCGCGCCCGCCGTTTCGAGCTTGGCAACTGCCGTTGCATCATACGGGGGATGGTATCCCTCCAGGATCTTCGACCCCGCGGTTGCGGGAGCGCCCTTCATCACCAGAACATCTTTAATGCCAATCGGAATGCCTGCCAGCGGCGGGAGGGGGTCGCCTTTCTTGGCCGCGTCGTCAACTCGAGACGCCTGGACCAGAGCACGGTCGCGGGTCAGACTCAGGTAAACATTCAGCCGCGGATTAATCTGACCAATGCGCTCGTAATATGTGTTGGCCAAATCAGTAGCCTTGGTGTTGCCGGAGAGGATCTCCGCACGCACGGCTGCAAGCGTCCTTGGCTTCTGAATATAAGTTCCCACGGTCTTGTTCTCGCCTGCCAAACGCTCTCCCTGTTCTGCTACGGTTTCGCTTTTCCCGGTCCCCGGTTTGCTGCGCTCTACCGCTCAATCACCTTAGGCACTTTAAAGAACACCTGATCGGTTTCCGGAGCCTCGTGCATCACAGTAGCGCGGTCAAGGGACGGCTGTCCCTGGTCTGCCCGCAGCACGCTCGTGCCAACAGCATCGCCCAGTTCACTCACCTGTGCCAGTGGAGCTATCCCAGTCGTATCCAATTGATTCAGTTCGGCCATGTAGTCGAGAATGGCATTCAGGCTGCCGAGCATGGGTCCAACCTCTTCTGGCTTCAATTCCAGGTGAGCCAATTCCGCCACTCTTTCCACTTCTTCCACTGTGACTTTTGCCGTCATACCCTCATCTTCCCTGCATTCGACTTGTTGGTTCCAGCCCTGCTGCGAGCCCCTCTATGGAAGCCTTCCAATCCATCGCAACGACTGGTCCCGAACCTAAAGTATAGCCCGTTGCCCGCTCTGGCTTGCCCTCCCGCAAAGCTGTTCACAGCCTCAATCCACGATCAAAGTTAACGTCACCACGTGAGAGATTCCCGTGGACGTAATGGTGACTGGAATCGAATAAGTCCCCGCGGGCGTGGTTGAACTGCTACCGGAACCGCCGCCGCCTCCGCCACCGCCGCCGCCCGATCCACCGCCCGAACTGGTGCAGCTCGAAGCGGAAACTGCCACCACCGCGAGGAGCGCAATCAAAAGAAGTCGATTTCTGCGCCGGCAAAGTGCGATTGGCAGCAAAAGCAGTCCACAAGAAAGAGGCAGCAACCGCCAGTCGGCCGGCATCTCCATCCGCGCCGAACCGGATGTCCCGGTCGAAACCTCCAGAGTCACACTTCCAGTAGCGCCGGCACTGATTGTTGTGGTTGCTGGATTGAAGACACACTTCGCGTAAGCAGGCAGCGAGCCGCAGGCAAAGGTAAACGCGCCTTGGACGCCGTTTATCGGATCGATCATCAACACGAAGTCTGCAGTCTGGCCGGCAGATACGGTCACGCTGGATGATCCTGAGACCATTGCGGTAAAGTCGAAACCCGTCCCCGAGAGCAAAACACTCACCGGCGTCGCAATGTCGCCCGAAGTCACCGTCAGCGCGCCCGTCGCCGTCCCGCTGGCAGTTGGCTCAAAGATGACTGCCGCAGTGCAACTCGCGCCGGCCGCCAGACTGGTGGAGCACGTGTTCTGCGAAAGAACAAACGGAGCGTTGATCGCGAGTGCCAACGTGCCGACCGCATACCCGCTGCTGTTGGTGATTGTCACCGGCACGGCCGTGCTTGCCAGGCCAACACCCACCGTGGAAAACGTCACCTGCGCAGGACTGCTTCCCAGCCCCCCCGGCAGTTGCCCGGCGCCATTCAGAGCCACTGAGACCGCCGCTACGCCAAGGGTCGATGAGGAGACTGCGAGGGTCGCAGCAATGGCTCCATTGGCAGACGGCGTGAAAACCACCTGGACGGTGCAACTGCTATCGGTGGCCAGGCTTGTGCCGCAGGTCGTCGCGCTGATGGAATAGCTGGCGGCTGCCGGCCCTGAGAGCACAATGCTCAAGCCGGACAGGGATGCGCCACCGGTATTGCTCACCGTCACTGTTTGCGGCGCACTTGCCACTCCTGGCTGCTGCGTTGAGAAGTTCAAACTGGAAGGGCTGGCGCTGAGAACCGGCGGCGCGATGCCCGTCCCTGCCAGCGCAGCCGTCTGTGTCCTCAGTGCATCAGAAACCGTCAGTGTGCCGGCTAGGCTGCCCACCTGCGTTGGAGCAAATACCACGCTGATGGTGCATGCAGCGTGACCTCCCAGCTGACCGCCGCAATTGTTCGAGGTTTGAAAGGCTCCCGACGCCGAAACGCTGATTGCCGTCAGCGCAAGGTCTC
Organism: Acidobacteriaceae bacterium; assembly: GCA_003164255.1. Taxonomy (GTDB): domain Bacteria; phylum Acidobacteriota; class Terriglobia; order Terriglobales; family Acidobacteriaceae; genus Telmatobacter. The sequence continues at coordinate 2,430 of PLST01000578.1, forward strand.
CTGAGTTGCTGAGGGTGATGTTCTGCGTGGCTGATAGTTGCCCTGAAACTGTCACCGGAAAGCTCAGAGAAGCAGTGCTCAGGCTATCGGTGGGCGCGGCGGCCCCGTTCCCGCTCAATGCCACCGTTTGCGTGCCGGTTCCATCCACAAACGTTAGCGTTCCTGTCGCCGATCCCGCCTGCGTTGGCGCAAAAGTCACCTGCACTTGGCAACTGGTGTCCGCTGCCAGGCTCGTCGTGCCACAGGAGTTAGAAGCCAGCGTAAACGGAGCAGTAATCGTGACGCTGGTGATAGGAATCACCGCCCCTCCACTGTTGGCCGCCTGAACCTGCAGAGGAGCCGAAGTCGTCCCTACTTCCACCTGACCGAAATTGACCGTCGAAGGGGTCAGGCTAACCATGCCTGCCGTCGCCCCGGTGCCGCCCAAGGCAACCGTAATCTGCCCGCCGGCGATGTTTGCATTGATGGTTAACTCGCCGGTGCGGCTCCCGGTCGCTGTTGGCGTAAACGTCACATTCAGGTTGCAACTCGCACCCGCTGCAATGCTCGAATTCACGCAAGTGTCGGTTTCAGTAAAGTCGCCGCTGATCGAGACCGATGTTGCTGTCAGCGCAGTGCTTCCGGAGTTCACGAGTGTCACCGTTTGCGCATTGCTTGCGGTCCCGATTGGCTGAGATGTGAAGGTAAGCGAAGTTGGACTGACGAAAGCAGTTGTCAGTACTGTCCCCGCGCTCGCCAGGGGGATTTGCCAGATGCCGCGTCCATAGGTCGCCGCGACCAGCACCGGCGACGAAGCCCTTGCGGGCGAGGTGCTCAACGCTACGGCAGGCGCGGCGGGCAATGCCGTCCCAAAGGCTGACCAGCAGGTGCTGCTCGCCGCGGAGCAGGCCGTTACACCGGTCGTCAAAAAAACTCCATCGTCCGTAGCTACGTAAACGATATTCGGGTTGTTTGGATCGACCACAATGCTGCTAGCAGGAGTCTCGGGCAAGTTGGAGGTCAGATCTGACCAATGGGCCCCGCCGTCGGTCGTCCTGTAAACCACCCGGATATTCTCCGACGGGTTTTCTGCCCCCTCCACTGTCAGGTAGGCCGTCTCCCCTGTTGCGTCGGAAGGGTCGATAAAGATGCTGGAAATATCCATGCCGAAATAGTTCATGGAGTTGCTGCCATTGGCTACCGGACCGAGGGTGACGTCACTCCAGACGGGCGCCGTGCTTGATGCAGGGTTGACAATGGCGGTGAGCACATGCCCCGGCAGATTTGCACCGTCATTTTCTGAACCATACATTCCCACGTAGATTCGCTCGCCACCGCTTGGCAGGACCAAGGCCGCAATGGAGCGAATAAGCGCATCGCCGCTGCATGCTCCGGTGGCGGCCACGCTGTCGAGAATGGGGCTGATGGCATTGTTCGCTGTCCAGCCGCTTCCGTTTGCCGGTCCACGCCACACGCGGCAGGTTGCCACCAATAGCTGTGTCGGGTCCAGAGGGTCAACCAGGAACGGCGCCGGTGTGGGCATGGTATTTCCGTCGCCGCCAACGTCCGCGTCACTCACAACCGGGCTCGAGCCGAAAGCACCAGCTGTGCAGGCTGTTGATTGCGCGCATCGATAAATGGAGACTCCCGCCTGGTTGTTGACGTACCAGTTGGCGCTATTGCTGGGGTCCACTGCCACGGGACCTCCGTAGCCCCCAAGAATCTGAGGCCAGTCCGAAGTAGCTGCACTGCTCTTGACTCCTGCGGTACCGTTCACACCCAGTCCGGCCATCATTGTGTAAGGCGTCGTCGTCACCCCGGAGAGGCTTACGACCTCCGCCAGCGATCCCATGCTCCCATTCAGGTTCTGAAAGTGGCTTGCGTCAGCCGACGAACAGACCTGACCGCTTTCTCCTATTGCATCGGTCGAACGCCAAAGCCCGCTGTCGTTGCCCAGGAAGACTTCCGCCGGATTGCTCACGTTCCAAGCCAGAGCGTGTTGAAACTCGCCCACCTGTGCGCTTTGGCAAGTGGTCGAATTGGTCGTGTTGCGCCACGCGCATCCCATGGCCACGCTGCACTTCCACAGATCGTTTGCCCCAGCCAGAAGCAGGGTGTCCTCGCCCGCGCCCAAGCCGGCCGGTACCGCGGCGAGAGCCAGCGTATAGTCCCCGTTGCCGATGGTCGCTGTCCCTTCAGCGCTGCTGGTCTCAAGCGCTGAAGTACTCCATTGTTTGCTGAAAGCTACAACCTGGCTCGTGCAACCGCCGCCGCTCAACGCGCACTGGTCCTGCCACAACCCCTGGTCCTGGTTGTTCAAGTCCACGGTCCAGGCAAAAGTGTCACCAGTGAAGGGATTAACGGCGAGCGTGCCGCGAAAAACCGGGCAGGTAATGGACCCCGTAAGACCGGTGTTTGTGGGGCAATTTGAGGAGCTCAACCCGGAGCCGGGCTGCGCACTCATCCTCGTCCAATTCGCACCGTCGGTCGACTGGTAATACCCATGGAAGCGAACAGCCGCCATAAATAAATGCCGGACGGGGTTCCAAACCACGGATGTTGCCGCATTTCCGTCAGGCAACGCAAATGCAGTAAGCGGCCCCTGAACATAACTCCCGCTGCTGTCGGCAATCGTGGCCAAATGCCAAGTGGCGCCACTGTCCAGGGAGTAATAGAGTCCCTCGTAACTGTTTCCCGGCTGCACCGCATTCACAAGCACGCCCTCGTAAGCCTGTGATACCGCCGCGACAACCAGTTGAGGATTGACCGTGCTCCAGGCAAAACCCGTGAAACCCTCACCGAGGAACCTCACATCGTGCGTGCCAAGGCCCGTTTCCACATCGTCCGTTCTGCTGATCAGGCTCCATGTGGTTCCTGAGTCGGTCGAACGCAGAATCCCGCCCCCATAGTAGGAGTCGAGTACGTCGTTGGGGTCGCCTGTGCCGGCTAGAACCACGCCTGTGCCGCCCGGCTGGACTGTGAGCGCGCCAATACTTATGGAAGCATCGGCAACCCCGTTAAGGGCAGCAAGCGTGTCTGTAAGCGGCGTAAACACCACGGTTGATGCGCTGGCGGCTCCGCCATTCTGGGCAACCCACACCCCGCCGCCAGTGGTTCCCAGATACACGTGATTTCCGGTCGTGTCGGAAGGATCGATGGCCAGCGCCGTTACGCGGCCAGTCACCAGGCCAAAGTCGGGCGTCGCAACCGCTGTCGGTCCCAAAGGCTGCCAGGCTGCTGTTGCCGCGCTACCGGCCTCAACTGCAACCGCCCTGCTATGTCCGGTGATTCCCCTGGAGCCCCAGGTCCTTGCGGCCAACCCGGTTTGAGGAGTCCGTCCCCTCGCTGCCAGGAACCGCAGGGCTTCAGCCACACGCGGCGGCAAGTTCGCCGGCTGTTTAGTCGCTTTCTCCCGGGCGGCGGCTCCTTCCTGCGCCACCGCTCCTGGAGAACTCAGCAGTACCGGAATCACAACCAGCAATGCCGCCAGCAGGGCCGTGCTCACCAGGGCCACGGCCTCGCACTTTGCCAAAGAACAAACTAGCCCTGACACCCAGCTTCGCCGGGCGGCCTTGCCGCACCTTAAATGGAGGATTTGCTTGGACACACTTATCCGGAATCCGATTCGGGCCTTCCCTCACCGTCATCTTCCATGGGGAATGTGCACAGAATCCAAAGGATTGCGTAGTGTGAAACAAGCAGTTTCCGGGATTGGAACTGTTGGCCATTATAGGAGGGTGCGAAAGTAGCAAGAATGTGACGGCCGGTACAGATGGTTGTGCCCGCAGTTCATCTGGCTCTTTGGCCCGCCTCAGTCCTTGTAGCCGAATTGGCCAATATATGCCTTTGCGTCAAATTTACGCGAGGTCGAGGCGCCGGTCATGGGCCTCACCAATCCGAAGATCGGGCGGTTGAACCAGGGCCTGTCGAGCTTGCCCACAATCGCCCAGGCGATGCCGGCATAGCCGTTCGGATCGCGCCCGTCCAATTCGTAGCGGTCGTTCAACTCGACCGCCCAGTCAAAAGCGGTAGCCGGGTTCGGCGCCCACTCCAGGATCTTCTTGGCCCAGTACATCCGCATGTAATTGTGCATCCAGCCGGTCGATACCATTTCACGCTGGGCAGCGTTCCACAGCTCGTCGCCGGTCTCGCCGCGCTCCAGCACGTCGAAACTGTAACGGTAAGGGCGTGGGTCGCCGGCATGTTCCAGCAGTGTCTTGCGAGCCCATGGCGCCGCGCACTCCCAGTTGTCATAGTTCGGTTCGTAGCGCACAAATAGCACAGCCAACTCTCGCCAACCGATCAGCTGCTCGAGGTACCGGTCTGCTGCCGCGGCGGGAACCAAGCCGGCCTCAGCGGCCTTCTTCACCTTGAGCGCGATGGTCAGCGGCGATATGTTGCCGAAATGCAGATACGGCGACAGGCGGCTGGTACCGCATGTTTCAGGGTGATTGCGCGTCTCCTCGTATCCTTTAAGCTCTGCCTTTACAAATTCATCCAGCCGCTTGACTGCGACGCGGGTTCCACCGCAAAAGCTGTCCACCGGACCAACGCTGCGATCAAGCTTGTTGAAGCCTGCAGTGATGTCGTCTGAAAGAGAAATGCCCGAAGGGCTTTCTCCTTTCCGCCATGTGTGAAGAGGCACGATCTCCTTGGTTTGAACGAGGTATCTCGGCAGTTCGGCCTTGAGGTGCGGCCTGAAATGGTGCAACAGCACAAAGCTTCTGCCAAATATCCGTGATGGCACGATCACGTCGGCATCGACTGTCCAGAATGGCAATTTCAGGCGCGAGGCCAGTGTGTTGCGCCAGCGTTCCGGCTCCCGGCAAGAATTCTCGTCGCCGATCAACATCGCCGCATGCACTTCTTCGAGAAACGCCTCCAGCTTCGCGGGCGACCTTCGAACCACAAAGGTCAGTCCCCGCTCAGCCGCGTCCTCGGCCACATCTCTCAGTCCCTGTTGTAAAAAGTGGTAGTGCCGCAGGTTGGCATTCGGATAGTTCTCGATCAACTGGAAATAGACAACGACCGGCAAACCGAG
>PLST01000343.1:0-1653 GCA_003164255.1 Acidobacteriaceae bacterium
CCATGTAGAGTTCGCCGTTGCCGAATGCATTGGCGGCTTCGGTGCTGGCTGCATGGAAAAGATTGGGCAGGTCGTCTGCCGAGCGGACGATGCGCATGCCGCGCCCTCCGCCGCCTGCCTTGGCCTTGAGGATGACCGGAAAGCCGACCTTCTTTGCCCAGTCCTGCGCTTCTTCAACGGTGGGAACGATTCCGTCAGAGCCGGGCAGAATGGGCACTTTGGCCTTCTTCATCGCCTGGCGGGCTTTCTCTTTTTCGCCCATGAGGCGCGTGACTTCAGGCGGAGGTCCGATGAACTTGATGTTTGAGGCGCGACAGACCTCAGCGAAGTTCGCGTTTTCGCTCATGAGGCCATAGCCGGGATGAATCGCGTCGACGTCGGCGATTTCCGCAGCAGAGATGACAGCCGGCACATTGAGATAGCTGTCGGGGAGGCGCGGAGGGCCAATGCAGATGGCCTCGTCTGCGAAACGCACATGCAGCGCATTGCGGTCAGCCTCACTGTAGACGGCAACGGTGCGAACGCCGAGTTCCTTGCAGGCATTGAGGACGCGCAGTGCGATTTCGCCACGATTGGCGACGAGAACCTTACGAAACATTCATGACCCTTTTAAGAACTTGTTGAAAGATCGATTCGAAATGGCTAGTCAGGCATTGCCTCAGGGGCTAAAGCCCTGTGCTTAAAATGGCGGATTCAATGTGCGGGCTAAAGCCCGTACCCTTCTGGCTAAACAGACTGCGGAAAAAGGCATCTGTGGTCGGGCGAAATAAGCAGGGGCTGAAGCCCGACGCTTATTTTGCGGCGTTTTCGGCACGAGTAAACTCGTGCCCTGATACAAACCATCTCGCCCTCGGAGTCTTTCCGCATCCAGTAAAGCCCGTCCCCTTCTGAAGGCAGGTTGCAAAAGAGCGTTTCAACAAGTTCCTAGGCCAATCGGACTGAGAAAAGGGGCTGCCCAAACTCGATGGGCTGGCCATTGGAAACGAGGCACTTCACAATCTCGCCGGTGGCATCGGATTCAATCTCGTTCATCAGCTTCATGGCTTCTATGATGCAGATGACCTGCCCTTTTTCAATGCGGTCGCCGGCCGCGACAAAGGCTCCAGCGCCCGGTGAGGGCGAACCATAGTAGGTGCCGACAATCGGGGACTTGACCAGGTGCAGGCCTGCGTCTGGATCTGCGGGCGGTGCGGCCGGGGTCGCTGCCGGCGTTGCGGCTGCTGCACTCGCCTTAGCCGGTGCGGCCTGGGCAAGCAGTTGCGCGAGGTCGCCCAGCGATTGAGGGGCGGGCGGCGGCTGGTTGAACTTGAGGCGGATCTTCAGGTCACCGCGGTCCAGGTCAAACTCGGCAACTTGATATTCCTTCAGGAACTCAATCAGCTGCTTTAGATCGTCAACATCCTCTGGTTTCATTCTTTCCTTAACTCTCACCCATCGCTCGGGTTCCGGGCTGATCAGAACTTATAGCTGCCCGGGGTCTTAAAGTTCAATCAGAGCTTTCGGTGCGGGGGTAAGCACCTGGCCTCCAGTTGCGGTTACTGCCACCATGTCTTCAATGCGGATGCCGAACTGGCCCGCAAAATAAACCCCAGGCTCGATGGTAACAACCATACCGGACATAAGCCTGGTTGTCTGTCCGGCACCGATGCGCGG
>PLST01000343.1:1697-3856 GCA_003164255.1 Acidobacteriaceae bacterium
GGCCTGGGCTTTCCGAGGTAGACGGTACGCGTCATATCGGAGCAATAACCTTTGAGGATAACACCGAAATCGAGGGTCAGGAAGCCTTTGCGCGGGAGCAGGGCGGCGGAGGCTTTTCCGTGGGGAAGGGCGGAGCGTGTGCCGGAGGCAACGATGGTCTCAAACGACATGCCTTCGGCCCCAAGCAAGCGGGCCTGGTACTCCAGCTCGGCGGCAACTTCAATCTCCTGAATGCCGGGCCGGATGAAACCTAGAATCTGCTCGAAGAGTTTGCAGCCGACCAGTGCGGCCTCGATGATGATTGAAAGCTCATCGTCGTCCTTGATCCGGCGCAGGGGCTCGACCAGGGGCGCGGGTAATGCCGACAGAAACGTGCGGCGCAGGCGGGGAGGGAGAGCGTCTTTCCAGCGGGCGAGCTCGGCAACCGTTGTCCACGCCGGATCGAAGCCGGCCGATTCGACTCCTGGCTGGGCCGCGAGCCACTGGACGGCGTTGGTAGCCGGGGCACCAGAAACGATAGCCACCTTCGCCGCCTGAACCTGCTCGGCTGCCTGGGTAGTGTAGCGGCCGTCAGTAAACAGCCGGGCCGAGCGTCTGGTGATTGCCAATGCCGCACTGGAACCGGTGAATCCGGAGAGATAGCGGAGGTCGGGGAGGTGGGTGACCACCAGCCCATGAAGCCCGGTGCGCGTTAGCTTTCGGCGAAGAGCGCCGATGCGGCGAAAGTGGTCCATTGGGAAAGGATAGCAGGGGAAAGCCGGCGTCAGGGATCAGAGGACAGGGATCAGGGATCAGGGATCAGGGAACAGGAAACACGCGTCGCAAAAACTCGACGATCACGAAGGACAGTGGACGGCTGAAACCGGAAACGACGCTTACAGAGCGGGCCGGACAGGCTTCTTCTGGAGCGGATCGACTTCGGCCTGCATGTCAGACTGGCGATCCATCCACTCGTCGAGGCGCGAGCGTTTGAAGCGCCACCGATTGCCGAGTTTGAAGGCGGGAACGAATCCATCGGAGGCATATTTATAAAGCGTGTCTGGAGAAACGCCGAGGTAGTCGGAGGCCTGACGGATATCCATGACCTCGCGCACCTCGGGAACTAAAAGGTTGGAACGTGCTGCTGCATTGCGCATGTTTCTTCTCCAGGATGGCGTAAAGGCAAGAAGGCCGAAGTGAGGCAAATCTGCCGGTAAGGTTGTATTTAACGCGGAATCACCTGTAATTTCAAGGGATTTCAGAGAATTCACCTAAATTCGTCAGGCTTTCGCCCTTCATTCCTAAGGGGTTAGCCTGCTCTAGCCCGGAACACACCCTTTCTGTTGGGGTGCTTAGGTAGGCGGGCCCTATCGATTGGGGCATTGGAACGGATGGTGCTGATGATGGGAGGATGTCGGAGTTGTTTCCCTGGTGCCCAAATGCGAGGCACCTGGGGCGCACGGCGAAGGTTCAGGAACAACAGCGGATCTTTCGACTTCGCTGCGCTCCGCTCAAGATGACAGATTTCGATCGATGAATGGGATTGATCCAGCGAGCCGCAGAGCTACATGGCTTTTCGCCACCAGGTTGTCTGCTCATCGCTGAGGAATTTTGTTTTTGCGCCGCGGGAAAGATAGAAATCGAGGACTTCGTCCTTCTGGAATGTGGAGCAATCGGGCCACGATGAATCTTTCAGCAGATGAGTTTCAGTCTCGTGATTGTCAACCAGCGTGATTTCATCGGGCGTGCACTCCACCACCTTCTGCGACTTGAGAGCAAAGGCAGCACCGGGCATGGGATCGGGCGGCAGCTGATTGACATACTCAGTCAGCAGCAGGACGAACACGAATGCGGCTGCGAAAAAGGCAATCTTCTTCATGGGCTGGAATGCTCTCTCTTGGGGCGGCTTTTCAAGCGCTTAGCACGGATCGCCTAGGTGGGCTTTGGCTTGGTCTCGCCAAAGGGGCCCCCTCCGCAACCACTCTAAAGGGATGGGACCTTGAACACAAGGGCGCATCCGTGGCAAACGAGGCGGCTGAAAAAGAGGATGCGGCCACAAGCTGAAGCCGCGACCGCAAACTCTCGCGAAGCACGAAATAGACAAGTGTTGCGAAGAGCAGTCCCAGCGACCGGTCCCAGCCGTTGGGCCGGTAATGCGACAACAGCAGGGAAGGAACTTC
>PLST01000305.1 GCA_003164255.1 Acidobacteriaceae bacterium
GCGAGTGGGGCGAGAGCGAGAACAATCGGAAAGCCAAGTACTACCACCTGACCGCTATTGGACGCGAACGACTCAGCGAAGAGACCGACAAATGGAACCGCATGGCCGGCATCATGGGCGCGATCCTCACAGCAACTCCGGAGGAAGCATGAGCCTGCGAAGTTTCGCTACCCGAATAATTGCCCAGCCGCGTTCATGGATCCGCGCCCTCGTTCACCGCGGCCGTATCGAATCAGAGATGGAGGCGGAGCTTGCCCATCATCTTGAGAACCTCACCGCCGATCTGATCCGTTCCGGCCAATCGCCCGCCGAGGCATCCCGCAACGCACGCATCGCCCTCGGCTCAACACTTACAACCAAGGAGGGCATGCGCGCTTCGCTCGGCCTGCGCTGGTGGGATGAACTGTGGGCCGATCTCCGTTACGGCGCCCGCATTCTGCGCAAGAGCCCCGGCTTTACCGCCGTCGCTGTCACGTCGCTAGCCCTTGCCATCGGCGCCAACACCACCATCTTTTCAATCGCCAGGCAACTCCTTTACCAGCAGCTCAGCGTCCCGCACCCTGAGCAGCTTCGCATGCTTCGCTGGAATGGCGACGGCCACGAGGCGATCCATGGCATGTGGGGTGACTTCGACTCGACGCCCGGCTCAGGGACCACCGGCTCCGTGTTTCCGTTCCCCGTCTACCAGCAGCTTCGCGCACACAACCAAGGTCTCAGCGACCTCCTCGCGTTCAAGGAAGACAGCATGAACGCCACCATCCACGGCACCGCCCGGCGCGTCAACGCCGCCATGGTCACAGGCAATTATTTCCAGGTACTCGAAGTCCCCACGCAATTTGGCCGCGCCCTCCAAGCCTCCGACGACGCCACACCCGGATCCGGAAATGTCGCTGTCATTAGCGACGCGGTCTGGCTGCGCGACTATGGCCGCTCGCCTGCTGCGCTGGGACAGATCATCACGCTCAACCAGGTTGCCATCACCGTCATCGGCGTAGCTCCCCGCGGATTCACCGGCGCAAAAAACGTGATGGAGTCGCCAGACCTCTACGTGCCGCTCAGCCTGCAGCCCGTCATCGATCCCAAAGACAAGTCCAATCTCTTCAACACGTCCGACCTCTGGTGGGTCAATGTGGTGGGACGCACCAACCCCGGCGTCAGTGATCGAACCGCCCAGACGGGCCTTGACGTGCAATTCCAGGCGGCGGTCCGCGCCTCCACGCAGATGGTGTCTGGCGAGACCATGCCGCGCTTCGACCTCGCGGATGGCAGCCGCGGCCTGCACTTCTCCGACCGCATGTTCAAGAAACCCATCTACGTATTGGTTGCACTCACCGGCCTTGTCATTCTGCTGGCCTGCGCCAACCTCGCCAACCTCCTGCTGGCGCGCGGCTCGCAACGCCGGCGCGAAATGAGTGTCCGTCTCGCCATCGGCGCGGGCCGAGCGCGCATCCTTCGCCAGTTGCTCACAGAAAGCTTGCTCCTCGCGGTGCTCGGCGGCGTTAGCGGTCTCGCGCTCAGCTACCTCGGCCGCAACATTTTGCCGAGTCTGCTGACCAACGCCTGGGAACACAACTACATCAGCACCCCCTTTGACTGGAGGATTTTCGCATTCACAGCCTCGGTCACGCTCATTACGGGAGTTCTCTTCGGCCTCGCGCCGGCATGGATGGCCTCGCACGCTGAAATCAGCAGCACGCTCAAGGAGACGGGCCAGAGTGCGACGCGCCGTCGCCGCGGTCTCAGTGGAAAATGGATTGTCGCTTTTCAGATTGCGCTGTCCACACTGCTGGTGGTGGGTGCAGGCCTGTTTACGCGCACTCTCATCGCGCTCAACACGGTCGACGTCGGCTTCGACCCGGACCATCTGCTGCTGTTTGAAATTGCACCGCCGGATGCGCGGTATCCTCCCGGCAAAAGCGTTCTTCTTCACTCGCAGCTCGAACAGCGCTTCGCAGCGCTGCCGGGCGTGCACGCCGTGACAGTGGCAGCTACGCCTTACATTGCCGACAACCTCAACAACGACGACTTCCTCCCTGAAGGTGAGAGGTTCGAGGACTACAAGCGCCTCCACAAGAACGAAGCAGAGGACACCAACTCGGTCGGCATCCACTTTTTTGAGACCATGGGCATCCCCATCCTCGCCGGCCGTGGTTTTGATTCGCAGGATTCGCCCACATCGCTAAAGGTCGCCGTCATCAACCAGGCACTCGCACAGAAGCGCTTTCCCAATGTGAATCCAATCGGTCGCCGCTTCCGCACCACCCGCGCAGACACCGGAGAGTTAATCACTATCGTCGGCATTTGCGCGGACACGCGCTACGTTAACCTTCGCGACCAGCCTCCGGCACAGTTCTTTCTGCCGTATATCCAGACTTCTGATGTTGGAAGCATGGTGTACGAACTGCGAACGCCGCTCGATCCCGCATCGCTGACTTCTGTTCTGCGCCGCGTGGTGCAGTCGGTCGATCCGGATCTTCCCATCATCGATGTGCGCACGCAACGCGAGCAGATCAACGCCGCCATGCAGATCGAGCTGCTCTTCGCCGCGCTTACCGCGGGCTTCGGTGTCCTCGCGCTCGCACTCGCCTGCGTCGGCATTTACGGCATCATGGCGTACTCGGTGGCCAATCGCCGCAATGAGATAGGCATCCGTCTGGCCCTGGGAGCGCAACCAGGCCAGGTGCGCGCAATGATTCTGCGCGAGAGTACATGGCTAACCGCGGCAGGAATCACAGTTGGGCTTTCTGCCGCGCTCTGCTTAACGCGCCTGGTCAAGTCGATGCTGTATGGGATTCAGCCCTACGACCCAGCCACGCTGGCAGCAGGGGTTTTGATTCTGCTCACGGTAGCGCTAGCAGCAAGTTGGATTCCGGCGCGGCGTGCGGCGGGAGTGCAGCCTACGGAAGCGCTGAGGCATGAATGAGGTTGGGTCGGATGACGGCCGGAAGCTGATGGCAGCGTAACCCCTGGTCTTTGGCCGAGTGGAAGAAACCTGACGACGAAACCTGTTAAATAACCACCGGGATCGCCGGCATCGAGCCTTTCCCCCGGGCTTCTTCTACGACTACGTCGAGTAACTCGAGGACCTGGGCGACGGTCATGGTGTAGATCTCGCGCTGCGCGTCGTAGCCTTCTTCGATCAGCTGCTTGAGGTAGCGGCCAGCGATTTGCGCGGCGAGCTGGTCTGTGATGACCTTGCCGGAGCGCTTCTTTTGTTCAACCCAGGCAGTGCAGGGCAGGGCTATCCACATGGGGCGGCCATTGACGTCGAATCGCACATCGACCGCGTCGGCGTGACGGGTGGCAATGGCCACCATCGTGCCCTTCCAGAGGCAGTGCAAATCTTCGCCGCTCCAGCGATCGGTTACGTGGAAATCTTCGTACATACAACTAGCCTATCGTCCCGATGGGAGAAGGGCAAGCGGCTGGATCACAGTACAGGGAATAGGGAATAGGGNNAGGGAACAGGGTCCTTCGACTGGCCGGAAGTGAACCAAACTTTCTCCACAGCTATTCCCGGAATGCGACTTGCCGATGAAACGAGCAAGGGATCGCCAACCATGCAAATTACTGTCACCGTCTCAGATGAAGTTGTCCGCGAAGCCGGGGCTCGCGGTCTGCCCGTGATCGATTTTATTGAGTCGTTGATCGACGGCGGGATGCGCACAAGCAAGGAGCGTCCAACAGTGGACGATGCCATTGAACGGATACGCGCGCTTCGAACGGTGTCGCGTGGGTCGTCGCGCTAGCCGAATCTTTAGCTAACAGGCCGCTTTCGCTGAGTGGACGCTGCTCTCCGCACGCTGTTAGACTGGTAAGGTTGCAGTCGTAGTGCTCCTACCCGGTCGGACCCGTCTGCAAGTCTATTGTCGAAGGACTAGAGAAGGCTCAGTGGATACACAAACGCGTCACGCATTAAAGACAGACAGCTTTGCCCAGGCCACCGCCAGCAGTTTCAGCTGGTTGAGCGGTCACCGTTCCGGCGTATTGCGATGGGTGATTGGTGGGGCAGTGGTTCTCGTGCTGGCAATCGGCACGCTCATCTTCTGGAACCTGAGATCGGCCGCAGCAGACACAGCGCTGGGTGCAGCGATGGATACTTACAGCGCACCTTTGACCCAGCCGGGCCTTCCTGTGGGCAATGGCGTTTATGCCACGGCCGCCGATCGCTCCAAGGCCGCCAACCAGCAGTTTGCCGCTGTTGCACACCAATACGGCTGGCTGCCACAGGGCGCCAAGGCGCACTACTTTACCGGGATTACCGACGAAGAGCTTGGACAGAACGCCTCGGCGGAGACTGAACTGAAGGCCGCATCCGGAGCCTGGAATCGCAATCTCTCGAATCTTGCCAAACTGGCTTTGGCGGGCCTTTATCACCAGACAGCGCGCGACTCGCAGGCGATCGACATCTACAACGCCCTCGCAGCCAAGCCGTCAGAGACGGTGTCAACCGCAGTGGCGCAACTGGACCTGGCTGACCTGTATGCAGCTGAAGGCAAACAGGACCAGGCTCGGGCACTCTGGGCCAAGGTGAAAGACGCAGACAAGGATGGAGCCGCAGCCTCCATCGCAACACAAAAGCTGGCCGCCAAGTAAAACCAGCGGCTGAATGGCACGGGCGACTCGCGGAACCGATGGTTTCGCGAGTTTCTGCTTTTGTGCATCCTTCACGAANNACGCAAGCGGAAGAGGCTCAAGTTGCGGCACTGGTAACCCAGTACGCCGGAGCTCTCTATCGCGTGGCTTACTCTGTGCTGCGCAATTCAGCGGATGCCGAAGATGCGGTACAAGAGGCGTTTATGCGTGTGCTGCGGCATCGCGACACCCTGGATGAGGTACGCGACCACCGCGTCTGGCTGATCCGCATTGTGTGGAATATTGTGCTGGATCGCAAGCGCCGCGCGAAAACCCGTCCGGAGACAGATGACGTGGCAGAACTGGCGCGGGTGCTGCCTTGTGGCGGCCTGTCGGCCGAGGAGATCGCCTCTGCCGCGCAGCATCATGCCAAGGTGCTCGGATGCGTGGAAAAGCTACCGGCCAAGGAGCGGCAGGTCCTCATGCTCTCAGCGTTTGAGGAGCTCTCCAGCGTGGAGATTGCCGAAGTCCTGGGCATTACCGAATCCAGTGTGCGCTCACGGCTGTTTCGCGCGCGCATCCTGATGGCAGAGCTGCTCAACCATTCTAGGAGTCCCCGATGAACTCTCACCCTCAGAGCATTCCGGCCCAGACGTCGAACCCCGGATCGGCATCTTCCGGTTCTACTTCCGAATCTGCTTCAAGCGCAGCGGAGCAGACTTTGCGCCTGCTCGCACAGCTTCGTTCACCGGAAGGTCTTGAAGATCGCGTGATCGCTGGTCTCCATTCTGCACCGCGCCGAGGCCGCATTCTCTATTGGCCGAGGACGTTGGGCGGTTCCGGCGGCGCCTGGATACGTGGCGCAGCGGCGGCGGCGATTGTGTTTGTGGTAGCGGGCGGAGGATGGGGGATCTACACACGCGTGCAGCCTGCGCAGCCAGCACGGGTTCTCGTGATGCCCCGGGCGGGCGCGGCTGGAGGGTTCTCCGGCGCGGGAGCGATGCGGACTCCGGAGACGCTGCACGGCCCGGTTGTGGCTCGGCCTGTGACGGACAAGCCGATTGAGCCGAAAACGGTAAAGAAGTCATCAGCACGAGTGGTGCACCTGCCGCTTCGCGCATTGCAGTCAGATGCCAACGGTGCGGTTGCCAACCAGCCGAGTGCGACAGCGGCAAAGTAGGCTGGGGCGGGTTAGACGCAGAGTCGTAACCCGAGTTAGATCAAGGTAAAGCCGAAGTTGGTTCCTAGGCTTTCTTCACGACGGCTCGAATCACCATTCCCAGCAAGGCGAGCACCACGGCACCCCAGAATGCCGGCGCGAAGCCGCGGACAAGGAATCCCGGCACCACTGCGGACGCCAGCATGATCATGATTCCGTTGATGACCAGCAGGAAGATGCCAAGGGTGAGGATGCTCAGCGGGAATGTGATGATTTTGAGGACGAAGCCGACGGTCGCGTTCAGCAGCCCGATCACGAGCGCAGCGATGAGCGCAGGCAAGAGCCCGGCCACATGAAAGCCGGGGACGATCCGGGAGACAATCAACAAGGCGATCGCGGTCAGAATCCATTGAAGCAAGAGTGCCATGGTCTACTCCTTTTGATCGGCCTCGCGGGCCGGCTGCGGTTGAAGCTCTAGTATAGGATGCGCTTATAGGTCAACGATATAGCATCGGCAGAGAGAAGTTGGAGTCGATTTTTCCCAGGTGCCCCGGGACCTTCCCCGACAAAGCAAGGTCAAACAAGCGTAGCGAGTAAGTTGGGGCTGCACAGCGATCTGCGGCCAACGGTGATGTCGGCCGCAAAGGAATAGGACTCATGCATTCTGGACGCATCACGACCTTGACGGGGATTCTGTTGCCGCTGGTGCTCGCTTCGACAGCCTCATGCCAGCAGAAGACGAATGCGCCGCTGCCGGACATTCGCCAATTGATGAGCGAGGTGCAGGCCCATCAGAAACAGCTTGAACAGGTACGGGAAAACTATACGTATAGCTCTCTGCAGACCACGCAGGACGTAGACCAGAACGGCACAGTGACCAAGACGGAGAGTGAAGAGGGCGAGGACTTCTTCGTCAACGGGCACGTGATTGAGCGAAGGGTGAAGAAGAACGGCAGGCCGCTTGAGGTTCACGACGAGCAGAAAGAAACGGAGCGCGTGACAAAGCTGGTGGAGAAGGCGCAGAACACGCCGCCGGATCAGCCGCTGGAGGGGCCGATGGTGAGCATAAGCCATGTGCTCGAGATCATGGACGTGCGCAATCCAAGGCGTGACCAGTTTCACGGGCGCTCCACCATTGTTTTTGATTTCATCGGGCGCAAAGACGCCAAGACGCATGGGATCGTGGAAGACGCGTCAAAGAAGCTTCAGGGCACGATCTGGATCGATGAGAGTGACCGGCAAGTGGCGCATATGGAAGTGAGCTTCGATGACAATTTCAAAGTGGCAGGCGGCCTGTTCGCGAGCATTCAGAAGGGATCGCATTTTCGCTTTGATCAGTCCCCGGTGAACGACGGCCTTTGGCTGCCGACTGGCGCCGAAGCCACCGTCCAGGCGCGCATTCTGATGGTGAAAAAACTTCGGCAGCACTTTGTGGAACGGGATTACGATTACAAGCGCTTCAGCGTGGAAACGCAGCAAGCAAAAGATGAGAAGGTCACACCGCACAAGCCTTGAGGCGGAGCTTGCCTGGGCGAGGCGCTTTCTGGCCCGCGTCGAGATTCGCATTGGCACTCGCATGCGGGTAAAGTGGAACCATGTTTGCACGGCGGCTCTCCATTGAACGGATAGATATCGAGGGCGCCAGCCATCCCTGTGACCTACACTGGATCGACAACTTCGCGATGCGCAACTTTACCAACAATGCGGTCTTCGACGACACGCTTCCGGCGGAGGATGGCGTGCTGGAGGCGGGCCATCGCGTGCCGCTGGAGCGATTGAAGCCGGCGATGGAAGACTGGTTTCGCCGCAAGGGCTATCTGAAGGCTGGCGAGGGGCTGAAAATCGTCGAGCTCTAAGGAGACCTCAGGCGGCCACTGTTTGTGCCGCGGGGCTCGCGTTCCAGAGCGCACATTCTGCCTGACGACGGGCTTTGAGCCCTGCGTTCACCTGGCCGCCAGCCAGGTCCCAGCGAAGCAGTTGCTCCACAGCATCCTGATAGCGCCCGCCATTGAGCACTTTGAGCAATGTGGAGCATGCGAGCCGTCCGCCGCCGAGGTTGAAGCAAAAATCGACCAGTGCATCGAATTGGCCCTGCGTGAGGGGCACCTTGACGAGCCGCACAACGTCCTGCTCTGCCACGCGCAGATCAGAGGCGAGAAGGTCATTAGCCTGGGTTTCAGCGATAGGGCCGGGAAACGACTCGGACGGCAGAATCCTGTGCCCGTAGCCGATGGTTGGAAACCCGTTGACGTCGAGATAGGTGTGGCTCCGAAAGCCTTCAGATCGTTTCACGAGATCAAGACCTGCATCGCTCAATTGCATAAATTACTCCTCTTCATTCATCGCCCCGAGTCAGGCCAGAAATGGCTCTGAATCAATCGTGGCAGGAAGCGGGAAATAATCTGCAACTGAGTTGCTAGCGTCGATTCACGGCGAGCCAGGGAAGGTCGCGGTAGGAGTCGGCCACGACCCATGCGCCGGAAGTGAGCGCCCACGAGAGGATGGCTTCGCTCCACTGGAAGGCGCTTTTGGAGCCGGCCGCCAAGATGGGTACCCACACGAGGAACGTAAACAAGCCGAGCTGCACCGCCGAGAGCGCAGCTGCCAGGCGCGCATACACGCCAATGAGGATTGCCACGCCCGCAGCGAGGAAGGTGCATCCGAAGAAATATGCCCAGAAGAGATGCGCCGGTAGCCAGGCCGGCACCAGGCTAACGGTCTCATTGAGGTAGGTGAAGTGCGCCAAACCAAACGGGATCTGCGCGAGGCCGTAGAAAACTCTCGCCCCGCGCTGCCCGTGGCCGCCTGTGGCGAAACCAAGGTGGCGGCGGTCCCACTCCGTTGCGAACCAGGCATACAGCACCCAGCCAGCGGCCACTATGACCGCCGTCTCGGCTGCGCCGGACCAGGAATCCTGAGAAGCGGGTGAGCGGAAGATATCGGGCAGC
>PLST01000404.1 GCA_003164255.1 Acidobacteriaceae bacterium
GATCGGCAACATCGTGAAACTCGTTGTGGCCGTCGTTCATGTAGAGGCTGGCAGGCTGGTCGGCAAACCGGGTGACGAACAGGTCGAACCTGCCGGTGTGGTCGAGGTCGGCAAAATCGCATGCCATGTTTCCGTAGGTTTGACCCATCTCCCCATAAGCAGTGCCTGAATAGATGCCGATCTCCTCAAAGGTTCCGGCCCTCTTGTTGTGAAACAGAAAGTTGCTATACGCATCGTTGGTGACATAGAGATCGGGCCATCCATCGCCATCGAAATCTCCCCAACAGATTCCCATGCCGTGCGCCTTCTGTGTGTTCTGGACACCGGTCTTGGCCGCGACCTCTTCAAAGGTTCCGTCGCCCCGATTGCGGTAGAGGAAGTTGGTTTCGCCGGGCATTTTATCGGGTAGTTCGGTGAGTGCGTTCTTGTATACCGTCTTATTAGGGTCGGGAAGATGCCGGGGATCGGTGGAAACATAGCGGGCAGCGTAAAGATCCACAAATCCATCACGGTCGTAGTCAGCCCAGGCGGCTCCGGCGCTGAAGCCTCCACCGCCAACACCCGCTTTTGCCGTGACGTCAGCAAATTTGCAGCCACCTAGATTGTGATAGAGCACATTGTGGCCGTAGCCGGTGACATAAATATCAGGAAGACCGTCGTTGTCGTAATCGGCGACGGCAATCCCGGTGGCCCAACCTTTCGTTGTCAACCCTGCGGTCGCGGTCACGTCGGTAAAGTGCAGTGTCTCCCCGTTGCGGTCCTCGCGGTAGAGCGTGATCATGGGATCGCCGCCAGCAAGATAGCGGTCGACCGTGGAATCGTTCACCACGGCGATGTCCAATTTGCCGTTGTTCTCGCAATCCAGAAAGGCAACTCCTCCTCCGCCCATCGTTTCAATAACGGATCGCCTGTCGAGATTCGTGTGAGGAAGAGTGCTGAGTCCGGCCTCCTCTGAAACGTCTCGAAAATGCGGCACTGAGGGTTGCGCGAGCTGCGTGGGCGCGGACCCTGAGGGGATTTGTGCGCCGAGAGTGAAGGCGCTGAAGAGCAGCACGATGCACGCTGACGCTCGATTCCTCATCGTGCCCGGAACTCCAGCGCTGCACAGTTCCAGCCAATCGCAGTTTGCTGTTTCACCATTGAGCTTCTTCATCCTTTGATTGGTGTTCAAGATTATGGCTGGCTCGAAGTCTCAGCTGAGGCCTGGGGCTGGAAACTCACCCCTTGCTCCCGTTGCTTGCGTAGCGACTCTTCCCGTTGCTGGCTCATGAGCGCTTGAGATTGCTGCGCTTCTTGTGTGGCTTTGTCTCTGAGCCCGAGATGTTCATAAGCCCGGCGCAACTGATAATGACCCGCTACAAATTGAGGATTCAATTCGACAACATGTTCAAAGGCCAGTCGAGCTTCTGGCCAATCTTCCTTCGACGCATAGACCTTGCCGAGTTCAAAAGAAGGATCGGGAGAGTTGGGCTCCAATTTTGCAGCCTGCTTTAATGCATCGACTGCCTCCTGCTCGCGGCCCAGGCGGCTGGCGAGAAGGCCGAAGTAATACTCAAGCAGGTAATGCCCAGGTCGCTTGGCGCGTGCTGCTGCAAGGATCTGAAGGGCCTGAGTGTCGTTTGCCTGGCGTGCATACGTTTGTGCCAGGCCAACATATCCGGCATCGAGTTCAGGATTTTCTGCGAGCGCGGCCTGGAAGGCTTGGCGTGCAGCGACATAATCTCCCTTGATCATTTCCACTGCGCCCAGGCGCAGTTTCAGAGGCGACATTGCGGCAGTCTCCATCATGTCAGTCTGAATGAACTCGATCGCTTCGTCGTAACGATCCATGTCCATGAGCAAGCGCGTGTAGTCCAGAGTTCGATCTGGATTGGAAGGGTCGGCCACCGCGGCAGCACGATAAGCTTCAAGCGCCTCTGGCATTTTTTGCTGTGCTTCATAGGCCGAGCCAAGAAACATGAGCGTGTCTGCATGATCCGGCCGCTCTGTGTGCAGCGCCGCAAGAAGCGTTGATGCCTCCGCCGGCTTTCCGTCGTAGAGCAGAGCCAGCGCCAGGTTGTAACGATTTCCCCACGACGGGTCGAGCTCGGCAATCCGCTGGAAGCAATGCATTGCTTGCTCATAGAAACCGCTCCGACTGAGAAGTACCGCGATCGAATACTCTCGCACGGGTGAGAGCTGGTTGGCCGCCTCCAAACTCTTGATGCGAGTAACAGCATCGTCCACGCGCCCAAGGCGAATGTCCGCTTCAGCCAAACCTGCGCCGGCTTCAGGATCGTTGGCCATCAATTCCCCTGCATGGGAGGCCTGTTCCAGCGCCTCAGCATCATGGTGCGTGCCAAGTGCCCAGAGGGATAGATAGTAGTGCGCAAAGGGATCAGCGGGACTCAGGTGGGATGCTTCGCGCAGTTCAGGCTCTGCACCGGCATAGTCTTTCGCATTGAGCAGGTTGAAGCCAAGATTGCGGTGCGGCGACGCTTGGGCCGGGTCAAGACGAATCGAGTTGCGATAGTGAGTGGCGGCTGCGTCCGGGTGACCGAGTTGGGTCTCGGTGATTCCAAGCAGGTTTTCAATCGTGGCATTACGCGGCGAAGCGCGATGTGCTTCCTCAAGCTTGATCAACGCCTGATCGAAATGCCCTTCACGGAGCAGCGCCACACCCTGGTCCAATGCCGTGGATTGGGCCTGGAGCAGGGACGAGAGCGCGAGGAAGAAAATCGCAGGCGCGATGGGCTGATGCCGCCTCATTGCTTTTTCCCCTCGTCTGC
>PLST01000476.1 GCA_003164255.1 Acidobacteriaceae bacterium
GCCGTGTCGGTGTTGGTCATCGATTGCACGACGACCGGAACCTCCCAGCCGACGCGAACCTGACCAATCCTGACCGTGGGTGTTTTTCTGCGAAGAATCTCAGCCATACATCCAGTTTACCTTCAAGCAAGCCTCCGGCAACGCTGAATCGCCGGTCCCGAATCTGCTCCTAAAATCGTTGAACTTACATTCGCTGGAATGCGGTAATCTGATGCGATGACGTTGGCGGCAAAACCTTCAGGAAAGGGGACTTTTACCGGTCCAAGCCTGCTGTTGCGGGGCCTGAAGAAAGCCTTTGCCGACGTGCAGGCCGTGGACGGGCTCGACCTGGAAGTCGTGCAGGGTGAATGCTTTGGCCTGCTCGGCCCAAACGGGGCAGGGAAGACTACTACTATCGAAATCTGCGAAGGCCTGACCGAGGCCGACGAAGGGACGGTAGAAGTGCTCGGGCTGAACTGGGCCACCGGCGCCGGCGAACTTCGCCAGCGAATCGGCATTCAGCTCCAGGAAACCCAATTCCCTGAGAAACTTACCGTCGAGGAGACGCTCCGGCTCTTCCGCAGCTTCTTCCATCACGGCATCCCGATCGAGGAGTCCATACGCACCTCCGAGCTCGAAGAAAAGCGCCATTCCCGCGTAGGCGGCCTTTCCGGTGGCCAAAAGCAGCGGCTGGCCATGGCCTGCGCCCTGGTTGGCGATCCAGAGCTGCTGTTTCTCGATGAGCCCACCACCGGGCTCGACCCCCAGGCGCGCCGCCATCTGTGGGACGTGGTGGACCAGCTGAAGCAGGGCGGACGCACCATCATTCTGACGACGCACTACATGGACGAGGCGGAGCGGCTCTGCGATCGAGTGGCCATCATGGATCACGGCCATGTGATTGCTCTCGGATCTCCGCAGCAGCTGATTGCCTCGATCGGTGGAGAAGACATTGTGGAGTTCGCGGTGAGCCAGGGCCCTGCGGGCGCGCATGAACCTGTGCGCGGCGTTGTCGATCCGGCGACGCTCACCGTCATTCCCGGAGTCCAGTCGCATCGTGTGGATGCGGCGCTCCACCAGCTCTCCGTGAGCGAATTGCACACCACCGTTCCGCGCATCTTTGCCGCTCTCGCCGCAGAGGGGCTGCACCTGAGCGAGTTCCGCACCCACTCGGCCACGCTCGAGGATGTCTTCGTCCGCCTCACCGGGAGGAACCTGCGCGATGAGTAATCTCAACCTGGGCAGCCTCTATCAACTGACATCTATCCGCTTTCGGCTTCTTTTCCGTGAGCCCGAAGCCATCTTCTGGATCTTCGTGTTTCCCATTCTGCTGGCCGGAGGGCTTGGCATTGCCTTCCGCAACCGCCCGCCTGACGTTTTGCCAGTGGCAGCCACCACACCGCAGCTGACGCAGGCGCTGGCTGCCGACAAGGGACTGCGTGCAACCACCATGGACGAGCAGACCGGCGCCCATGCGCTTGCCACCGGTACGATTCTTCTGCTGGCGATTCCTGAGCCCGGCGGCGTGGCCTATCGCTACGACGACACAAATCCCGACGCTCGCTCGGCGCGTCTGCTGGTCGACCGGGCCCTGCAAGCGGCAGCCGGCCAGCGCGACGCCATGCACGCAGACAATCAGCTTATTCACGAAACCGGCTCGCGCTACATCGACTTCGTCATTCCCGGTCTTCTGGGCATGAACCTGATGGGCTCCGCCATCTGGGGACTTGGCTTTTCCATCGTTGAATCACGCCAGAAGAAGCTTCTCAAGCGCCTTGTGGCCTCGCCTATGCCGCGCTGGCAATACTTGTCTTCGTTCCTGCTCTCCCGGCTCGTCATGCTCATCGTTGAGGTCGCGGCCTTCCTCGGTTTTGCTCGACTGGCCTTTGGCGTTCCCTTCCGCGGTTCGCTGTGGCAGCTGGGCATTCTGTGCGTGCTCACCTCACTCTCGTTTTCCGCACTCGGCCTACTCATTTCGTCCAGGGCCCGCACCATGGAAGCAGCATCGGGCCTGATGAACCTCGTGATGCTGCCCATGTGGATTTTCTCCGGCGTCTTTTTTTCCGCGTCGCGCTTTCCGGCCATCATTCAACCCTTCGTCCACGCCCTGCCGCTGACGGCCGCCAATGACGCCTTCCGCGCCAACATGCTGCAGGGGGTCGGTCTGGATCAGCTTGGTGTGCCGGTTGCGATCCTGCTGGCCTGGCTGATCGTTCCGTTTGCGGTGGCGCTGCGCATCTTCCGCTGGAGATAGCGCCCAATCCTGTCCCGTTAGAATTGAAATATGGAATCGTCAGACCCAAAGCCGAACGCCGGGGAATCCGTCTCTGAGTCCCTCACTGAAACCATCCTCGGCGGCAGCCGTTTTGTCCGCGCCTGCCTGCGCAAGCCCGTCGACCGCACCCCCGTCTGGTTTCTGCGCCAGGCCGGCCGCTACATGCAGGAGTACCGCGACGTCCGCAAGCACCACACGCTGGTCGAAATCTGCAAGCAGCCCGAGCTGGCCGCTGAAGTCACCATCACCGCCGCTGAAAAGCTCGGCGTGGATGCGGCCATCATCTTTGCCGACCTGCTGCTGCCTCTTGAGCCCATGGGACTGCCCTTCGAATTCCAAGCCGGTGAGGGTCCCGTTGTGCACCATCCGGTCCGCACCGCCGAAGATGTGCGCGCACTGCGTACCGATCGCGCTGACGACCTGGCTTATGTGGCCCGCGCCATTCAAAAAGTTGCTGCTCACTTTCGTGACCGCCTCGGTATCATTGGCTTCTGCGGAGCTCCCTACACGCTGGCCAGTTACATGATTGAGGGCGGCGGCTCGCGTAATTACATCCACACCAAGCAGATGATGTACCGCGACCCGCTCTCGTGGCGTCTGCTGCTCGACAAGCTCATCAAGGTGCTGACGGATTACTGCCGCCTCCAGGTGCAGGCCGGAGCTGACGTCATCCAGATCTTCGACAGCTGGGTTGGTTCGCTCTCGCTCACCGACTATCGCGAGTATGCTTTTGACGCTTCAAAGCGGCTGGTGCGCGCGGTTCAGGAAATGGGCGTTCCCGTGATCTACTTTGGTGTTGAAACCGCGGGCCTGCTCACAGACATGGCCGCAACCGGCGCGGATGTGGTTGGCCTTGACTGGCGCGAACCTCTTGACGAAGGCTGGAAGTCCGTGGG
This sequence comes from Acidobacteriaceae bacterium, assembly GCA_003164255.1. GTDB lineage: Bacteria > Acidobacteriota > Terriglobia > Terriglobales > Acidobacteriaceae > Telmatobacter. The sequence goes on from PLST01000476.1 coordinate 3,151, forward strand.
CTACAACCATGCAGTGCAGGGCAACCTCGATCCCATC
>PLST01000601.1:0-1671 GCA_003164255.1 Acidobacteriaceae bacterium
TACATCAAGCAGGAGCAGGACGGCAAAACGGTCTACTACGCGTTGAGCCGCCAGTTGGTCATGTTCTGCGTCGAACGCCGCAAGGCATGGCGCATGCTGCAGTCCAAGGCCGGGATCGTGAACAAGGAGTATCTCGCGCAGAAAGCAATCCTCGCCGATGTCAACGCTGGCAAGCTGCCGGTGGAAGAACTGTTCGCGCGCGGGCATGAGCTGGTGCGCGAGCGCATGGCGGTACCGGTCGCGGTCAAAGCGTAAGCGGCAACATTAATCGGAGGAAACAAAAACGCGGACCTTGTGGGTCCGCGTTTTTGCGTTGAGGGATAGGTCGCTGGAAATCTGTTGATCATTTCGAGATGCGAGCCAATTCTCGACGGCGCGACGAGCGCATCAAGGAATAGCGGCCCGCGATTGTTTTCATAGAGCCACAGTACCTATATGCACTGGAGAACCAAGGAGCTTCGCTCGTATGTTATGGTGTCTGTGTCATAACAACGAGGTCTGAAACCAGGTGATAGTTCCAGCCGACATTTGGCATTTGGTTTTTGACCGGGCGAATGGTTATTGCGAATACTGCGGACAGGATCTTCTAATCTCTCGTGCTGCGTACGCATCTGCACAGGTCGATCACGTTCTGGGTCGTTCCGTTGGTGGCAAGCATAATCCAGAAAACCTGCGGCTCGCATGTTCGCAATGCAATTCTTCCTTGTCAAGGTATAACCATCTAACGACATTCGAGGAACGAAAAGCCCTCGCGCTCAAAAAGATAAACGAAAGCCACCAACGAAATTATGACCAGAAATGCTCAAGTCTTAGAGGATCAGCAGCCATTAACTCGTAGAGTAGATGAAAAACGCGGCGATAGTTGCCCAGGCCCAGATCTCGACGTGAGGTGGTTGTCAAATGCCCTGGAGAATCTCTTCTTTTGCCACATTCTTATGGGCGGCAACGCTGGCGAGGATCGCGTTGAGAGTTCCGATTCGCAAGGGTGAATGCGCCGGAACGGCAATCCGATGAGAGCTTGGTTTTTCCGTTTGCAGGATGATGTGACTGCCGACCTGATGGATCTTTGTATATTCCCAACGCTTGCAGAGATGCTTCACCAGAGCCTCGCCGCTCAGGTCACGCGGGAGCTTCATGCGACGGCCAGCACTTCGTCGCGAACGAGCCGCAGACGGATCGATGCCGGGGGAGCCGTGTCGAAGAAGAAGGCTTGTACGGCCTCTCTAACGTTCGCGCGGAGTTGATCCCAATCGTCGGCTTGCGTGAAGATGCTCTCGCCGAGTGCTTCGGCCGTAAACCCGCCGTCAGCTTCCTGCACGACCTCAAAGACGATTTCTTTCATGACCTTCCGCCTCCGCCCTTCTTTCGGTTGTACCGCTTATTCAGAAAATACCACTACCAACGTCTAAAAGAGAGGGCCAAAGTGTAAAAAAGGGCGGTCCGACCGTGGATAGACCGAGGGTTTCCTTCGTAAGCTATCCCTCCTGTACTCTGTTGGTCGTGCTGTTCTCGCAGCAAGATTGAGGTCTAGATGAAGCGAGTTGTTTCGTCGGTACTGGTTTGTCTTTGCGCTGCGCACTTGTGGGCGCAAGCGACATTGCCCGTCACGGAGAAAATCGAGTGGACGTGGACCGATCGGCCAGATTCTCCAGTCTCCGCTCTGCCAAATGT
>PLST01000601.1:1701-7004 GCA_003164255.1 Acidobacteriaceae bacterium
TCGCTGCGCGAGGGAGCGCCGCATGCCGCGCTGGTGTGGGCAAGCACAACACCCGTCCTTCACGATTCCACCAAAGGTGAGTCGTCCAATGCGCGCATAGACGAACGCAATCGCCTGGCGGCGGAGATCATGGTCCGCGAGGGGATTGCGATCGACGATCAGCATGCGCTGATGCTGAAGCACGCTGACCTGCATAACGGCGACGTGCACTTTACCGATGCGGGCTATGCCGTCCAGGCGGAGCAGGTGGCCCGGTCAGTTCGTGCGGAGTTGGAGAAGAAGTAATGTCTGCATCCGCTCAGGCCGCGATGAGGCCGCGGCTTGAATGGGCCTCCCAGTGTTTTGCCGTGGAGAAGTTTTCAAAGAAGCCAAACCGGTTAGTCACGCGCCAGGCAGGAGTCAGGGATCAGCGATTGGGTCAGTAGTTGACCTGGTAGTTGATCAGGACGAATTGGGACTGGCCGCCGGTGAGGTTTACGCCGTGTCCGAAGTAGTTTTTTCCGCCGAAAGTGATGCCTACCCACGCTACATTATTGAGCGCGTCCTGGAAGCCGGCTGCGTCCTGCTGTCCGTACACGTCGGTCCAGTGGTCGTAGGTGAGCGGGCAGGTGATGGTGAGGACGTGGTTATCGTTGGAGCCGAGTTGATAGCCGCTCTGGCCGCACCACCAGCGATATTCGGGATTGCTGAGCGAGCCATCGTCCTTGCGTTCGAAGAAGAGATGGAAGTGTGCGGGATTGGTGTCAGTGGGGTCGACGGTGCCGTTGTATTGCGCCTCGGTGGAATCGACCTCGAAGGTGATGGTGATGGACGCGGGAGTCTTGGTGGTCTGGAAGGGGGTCTCAAGATAGTCGACCGCGCCGGGCTGGTCAGGCAACTGAAAGGCCCACGCTCCCTGGGTGGATGCCGAGGGGCTGGCTTCCAGATCCGTGCCATAAAAGAATTGCCAATCCTGCGGTTTGAGCGAGACGGCATTCATGGTCTGTGGCGCGGCGTCCATGTGATAGGACGAGGCGCATCCACAAAGACAAACGGCGAGGAGGAGGAGCAGCGTGGGTTTCATGGCAAGGATTTCCTGTGGCCCCGGATGAGCGGGGTCCGGTTGACAAGTTGTGTTGGGGAGAAGGCGGGGGCCGGCAGGGGCTCTCAACAATCTCCAGTCGTGAGCGGCCTGGATTCCGGAATCGGGAAACTGGTTCGATTCAGGAACTTTGCCGCACGCGAAGGAAATCGGCGTGGTTTCGGGCGGGCATGAGGAGCAATTAAGGCGCTGGGCGGAACTTGCTCTGGATCAACAAGAAAGCGCTGAGAGGGCGGTGCGCGGCGTGGTCGAAAATGAGCCAGACATCATTAGAAATGGTTTAGAAATGGGGGGATTCTCAGGTTGCGCATTTTGCGCGCACAAGTTTTCCACCGCGCGTGCGTTGCAGATTTGCGCCTAAAACAGCAGCCAGGACGCGACGGTTCGGCAGGTGCAGGTGAGGGGTAATGGAGTCACCAGGACCAGCACGACGGTTTTGGGGTGAAGTGACCAGGACCAGAGAAGGCTTTTTGAGCAAGAAGCACTATTCAGGCGGTATTTTCGTGTATTTAAGAGTATTTTGCATGTGTTTAGCGTGCTTCTTGTAGTGGTTTAAACGGACATTGAGGGGTCGGGGATCAGAGTTCAGGGACCAAGCGAACGAGGGACCAGCGACTTGGAACTAAGGGACTGGGGCAATCGTGCGGTAGTTCGATCAGGCGGGCCAGGGGTTCTTCAAGAGGGAGCAGAGGCCAAGGTCGTTGCCGTAGCGGAGGACTTCGACTTCGGCCATCTGGATGGGGTTGGGCATTCCTTTGAAGGCGGGGACGGCGTCAGAGCCCATGATCTGCGGAGAAACGAAGAGGTGAACGCGGTCAACGAGATCGGCGGCGAGGAACGCGGTGTTGAGGCGCGTGCCGGTCTCGGTGAGCAGCGAAATGATATTTTCTGCCCCGAGCTGGTCGAGAACCTTGTCGAGGGGGACGCGGCCCGCATCCGCTGGCAGAATTTCGACGCGGACGCTGCGGGCGCGCAGCGTGGCTGCCTTGGCCTGATCGTTCGATACGGTGAAGACAGTGACGTCGTTGTGCGCCGTGTTTACGAGTTTGCATTCGAGGGGCATGCGCAGGGCGGAGTCGAGGATGAGGCGCTGGAGCGGGCGACGGCGGGGGAGACCGCTGCGGTCGGTGAGCATGGGGTCGTCTGCGAGGACGGTGTCGACACCGACCATGACGGCGTCAGCCTGCCAGCGGAGAGGCTGCACGGCGGCGCGCGCGGCTTCACAGGTGATCCAGTAGGGCTCGCGCACGTGGTGAAGGCCNNGGGCGCTTGGTCTGGCTCCAGCGGGCGAAAGGCTCGTTGAGGCGGCGGGCTTCTGCTTCGCAGACGCCAAGGGTGGTTTGGATGCCTGCGGCTTGCAGGGTAGCCATGCCATGGCCGGCCACGGCGGGATTGGGATCGATGGTGGCGGCGACGACGCGGGCCACGCCGGCGGCGATGAGCGCCTGTGTGCAGGGCGGGGTGCGGCCGGTGTGGTTGCAGGGCTCGAGCGTGACGTAGGCTGTCCCGCCTTTGGCGCGCGGGCCTGCCTGGCGAAGCGCGACGACTTCGGCGTGGTCGAGGAGGTCGTACTCGTGCCAGCCTTCGCCGGCGAGTTGTCCTTCGCGTTCGAGCACAATGCAGCCGACGGCGGGATTAGGCGAAGTGAGCGCGATGCCTCGGCGGGCCAGGTCGAGAGCGCGTTGCATCCATTGAATGTCCTGGTCGGTCATTGTGTCTTGGATTTCAGTTATAGCAGTTTCGTTGCGCCGCATGCAGGCGCGCCCGGAAAACGGCCGTGCCGGGACAACGGGTGGGCTCCAATCCACATCCAACCGGTTATAGCTAATAAAACGCGGTCCGCTCTATACACGGCGCGCCTGCGAAACGAAAGGAAGAGCCGATGGCAAACATGATCGATAAGCTGGATATGCCCGCAACCGTTGAGGATGTTCTCAAGGAAGTCACGAGAATCAGGGAGACCGTCACGGAGGCAGTGGATGACGGAGTCAAATCGGCTGTTCGGGCGCTGAAGCAAGGCCGCCACGCCGCCGAAGATGCGATTGACGACGCTCGCCACACGGTGAAGCAGAAGCCATTGCAGAGCGTTGGCCTGGTGTTCGTGATCGGCGTCCTGGCCGGCTGGGTGATTAGCGCCCTGAGCCGCCGCGACTAATCTGCGGAAAGACGAAGAGCCGGCTATGAGCACTGTGCCCGCAGTGCGAAGCTTCGCCCTGCGTTCCCATCCTTTCCGTTGAAGAGAGCCGAATGGATGGGGCACCGGCTGTTCGCGGCGAAGACGGACTTACTCGGCTTCAGCCATTGCAAACCAATAGACAAGCGTTCCAAAACTGCAGAAGAGCGCATGCCACCTGAGCGAGCTGAAGCGCCAGACGCCTAAAAGCGACAAAATCAATGCAGATGCAGAAAGCAGCGCTCCAACCGCGTAAATCCTCATGAGTCTGGGGTCATAATACGGAAACCCGCCAAGGAATCGACCGTAAATAGACGAAGAAACTGCAAGCAGAGCGGACGCCGTGGCGAGAGTAAACCCAACCAACGAAAGAACGGACAGGACTGCCCACTGCTTTTCGCGGCGCGCCCATCTGATCCAGCCCCACGCAATGGCGATTGGCGTCATAGCGAAAAAGAAGATTGAAACGGATTCGAAGACGAATAAAAAAAACCGCATACCCACCAGTGGCTTCCCCGCTTGACATCTTACTCCAGCAGCGAATCCACAAACGCCTCCGGCGAAAACTCCAGCAGGTCCAGCATTTTCTCGCCTACGCCTACGAAGCGGACAGGGAGATTCATCTCCTTGGCGATGGCCACGGCGATGCCGCCTTTGGCGGTGCCGTCGAGCTTGGTGAGCACGATGCCGGTGACCCCGGCGGACTCGGTGAACAAGCGCGCCTGCTGCAATCCGTTCTGGCCCGTTGTAGCATCCATCACCAGCAGCACTTCATGCGGAGCTCCGGGAATCAAACGCGCGGCGGTGCGGCGCATCTTGTCGAGTTCGTCCATGAGGCCGGTCTTGGTGTGGAGGCGCCCGGCGGTGTCAACGTAGAGGTCGTGGATGTTGCGGGCCTTGGCGGCGGAGATGGCGTCGTAGAGGACGGCGGCCGGATCGCCGCCATGTTTTGTCTTGATCATTTCAACGCCGGAGCGGGCGGCCCAGACTTCAAGCTGCTCGATCGCGGCGGCTCGGAATGTATCCGCGGCACACAAGAGCACGGAGTTCCCCTGGGCGCGGCTCCAGGCGGCGAGCTTGCCGCTGGTGGTGGTTTTGCCGGTTCCGTTAACACCCACTAAGAAAGTAACCTTCGGCGGCGTCTCTGGCGAGGGGATTTCGCCTTGCGGTGCGCGGAGGATCGCGATCATCTGCTCCTTGAGCAGCGCGCGCAGCTCATCGCCGCCTTGAATGTCCTTGCGGAGGGCGCGTTCGCGGAGCGCATCGAGGATGGCGGTGGTGGTCTGGAGGCCGATGTCGCTCGACAGCAGCGCAGCTTCAAGCGCCTCGAAGTCCTGCTCGTCAACGACGCGGGTGAGCGCGGCTATGCCTTCAATCCTGGTGGAGAGCGACTCGCGGGTGCGCGAGACGGCCTGCTTCATGCGCGCGAAGAGCCCGAGTGAGGGCGATGCCTCTTCGTTTTCCTCATCGGGAGAGCTGGGTGTAGGGTCTTTGCCGCCGAAAAACTTCATTGTTGAGTGTCCAGCTTCCAGTTTAGAGCATTGGCATTGACGAGTCTGCGGCGCCGTTGAGCGCGGATTGGCGACTGTCCAGTGACCGTGTGGGTCCGTTTGCCGCGAAACCGGCGGAGGGCTGGGGGTGGGTCGGATATTCTTGATAGTAGGCCGCTTCCCCATGCTTTCATAGTCGGCCGGCAAGGCTCGAACCCCAGGCGTCCGCGCTGAATCAAATGGGGTGGGGGCCGGGAGCAATTTTGACGGATTTCGAGAAGCATCCTCTAATCGAGATTTTGAAAAAGCGCATCGCCATTATCGATGGGGCGATGGGCACGACGATCCGCACCTACGGGATGACGGAGGCGGATATCCGCGGGGATCGATTCAAGGACGCGAAAAAGGACCTGCTGAACAACGGCGACCTTTTCTCGCTGACGCAGCCCAAGATGATCAAGGACATTCACCGGCGGTTTCTTGAGGCGGGCGCGGACATCATCGAGACCAACACCTTTGGCGCGACCAGCATTACGCAGAGCGAGTTTTTTGTGGAGGA